>JBIKNA010000473.1:0-5595 GCA_044358965.1 Polyangiaceae bacterium | reverse complement strand
CGACTACCGTGGCATCGGCGACTCGCGCGATGGCCCCATGGCCGAGTCCACGGCGGCCATGCACGAGTGGGGCGAGCAAGATCTCGACGCGGCCATTGCCTTGGCCATGGACAGGTTTGGCGTGCCCTCGGTGTCCGTTGTTGGTCACAGCGTGGGCGGGCAACTCTTGGGCCTTGTGCCCAACCCTTCGCGCATTGCGCGGGTGGTCACCGTTGGCTCCCAGAGCGGCGAGGTCTGGCTGTGGCCCTCGCCGGCCAAGTGGCGCATGGCCCTGGTCATGTACGGGCTCATCCCCGGCATCACGCGCGCCGTGGGCTACTTGCCCGGGGCGCTGGGCATCGGCGAGGACTTGCCCAAGGGGGTGGCCCTCGAGTGGGCACGCTGGTGCCGCACGCCGGGCTACCTCATGAGCGAAGGTGGGGCACCCCGCCGCGAGGCGTACGCGCAGCTGCGGGCGCCCATCTTGGCGTTTGGCTTCGATGACGATCCGTATGCTCCACCGGATGCGGTCTCGGCGCTGCTTGGGTTTTACGAAAACGCCCCCAGTACTCGGCGGCAGGTCTCCCGGCAAGAAGCGCGCGTGGGCCATTTCGGCTTCTTTCGGAGCAAGTTCCGCGGCACCTTCTGGCGAGAGGTCAGCGCGTTTCTTGCCGCAGGCAGTTGACCGCCGGGGCCGCGGGCGGCATCGTGGCTGCCGCAGCCATGCCGGCCCCCAAACCCAAGAAGCGCGCGTACCACCACGGCGATCTGCCGCGGGCGCTGGCGCAGGCTGCCACGGCACTCATCGAACAGCGCGGCGCCGATAAGTTGTCTTTGCGTGAGGTGGCCGCCAGCGTGGGGGTCACGCACTCTGCAGCCTATCGGCACTTCGAAGACAAGACGGCGCTGCTGGCCGCCATCGCCGAGGTTGGCTACCTCGAGCTTGGCGCAGCCCTGCGCGCCGCCATCCAGGGCGCCGATGCCGATCCGCTGTCGCGCCTTCGGGCCTTCGGCGATGCCTACGTCACCTTCGCCTTCGACCACCCTGCGCGCTACGGGGTGATGTGTGGCCCAAGGCTCAACGAAGGGGGCCGGTTCCCGGCACTCGAAGAGGCCATCTCGGCGGTCATCACCATCGTCACCAACGAGATCCGTGCGGGGCAAGAGCAAGGCATCCTGAGGCCCGGGCGAACCCGCGACATTGGCATTTCCATCTGGGTCTTTGCCCACGGGTATGTCGAGCTGGTGCACCGTCGGCGGGTAAAGGTCAAAAACCGAGAAGTCGCCGTCGAGTACTTCCGCACGCTGTTCGCCCCCACGCTCCGCGGTCTAACGCCCTAGTATCTCCGTTGCCTTCGGCTAGGGGGTGTCCCCAATTCCGGACCGAGGATTTCCGTGGAGTTGCGAGCAGCGCAAGGCGCGACGACGACGCCTACTGTTGCTAGGCAAGGAGGAGCAACGATGCGATGCGAAGCAAATCTGCGGAAAGCCGACGGGAGAAATGGGGGACACTCCCTGGTCTTCCGTTCATGACCAAGCCCCAGGCAGCCACCTACGACCGACGACTCGTTGCGCTGCTGTCTTTTGCCGCAGGGCTCGTGGTGGCCAACATCTACTATGCGCAGCCTCTGGCGCAGAGCATGAGCGCGTCCTTTGGCGTGCCGGCCACCCGCATTGGCACGGCATTGCTGGCCACGCAGGTGGGCTACGGCTTGGGCATGATCCTGCTCGTGCCCTTGGGCGACGGCCGCGAGCGTCGCGGGCTCATTGTCACCACGATTTTGGCTGCGGTGCCGGCGCTGGCCTTTGCTGCCGCAGCGCCCAACGTCTACGCGCTCACGGCGGCGAGCTTGCTCATCGGCGTCACGTCTGCGGTGCCCCAGATGATTTTGCCCTACGCAGTGGACCTGGGCCGCCTCGAAGATCGCGGACGCATCGTGGGCTCGGTCATGGGCGGGCTATTGGCGGGGATCTTGTTGTCGCGCACGGTGAGCGGCGCCTTGGGCGCGGTATTGGGGTTTCGAGGTGTGTTCGCCCTGGCCGCCATCGCCATGTTGGTGCTTGCGTTGGTGCTGCGCGTGGTCTTGCCCCGCAAAGAGCCAGCGCAACGCATCGCCTACGTTGGCATCCTCAGGTCGCTCCTTCGGGTGCTTGCCAGCGAGCCCGAGCTGCAGAGGCGCTGCGTCGTGGGGGGCCTTGGCTTCGCCAGCTTCTCGGTGTTTTGGTCCATGTTGTCGTTCCATCTGCGCACGCTTGGGTTTGGCAGTGCGGCGGCCGGAGCGTTCGGCGTCATTGGGCTGTCCGGCATCGTCTTCGGTCCCATCGCTGCGCGCCTGGCCACGCGACCGCGGCCGTCGCGCATCAACGTGGTGTCGCTCTTGGCCATCGCGCTCGGGTACGCCATCTTCTTTGTCTTCGGCCACTCGCTCCTGGGCATCGGGGTCGGCGTGGTGCTTCTCGACGCTGGCGTGCAGGCCAGCCACCTCACGAACCAAACCGTGGTGTTCGGGATGAATCCAGCCGAGCGCAATCGCCTCAACGCCATCTACATGGTCTCGTACTTTGCTGGGGGCGGCCTTGGCACCTTCGTGGCGGCGCAGGCGTGGGCGCGCGGCGGGTGGCCATTGGTCTGTGCGTCGGGGGCGGCGCTCGCGGTGCTGGCCATGGTGCCGTTGTTCGGGGGCCGCCGGGCGTCCGGGCCCGGTGCGCCGCCAACGCCTTCGCCGGGTTGACGACGGCCGGGCGCGACATCAAGATGGGGTCGCATGCGCGATCGCGGCAAGTACGCCATTCGGCCCGTCGGGCCCCAAGACAACTCCCAGCTCGCCACGCTCATCCGTACGGTCATGCCCGAGTTCGGTGCCTCCGGCCCGGGCTACGCCATCATGGATGCCGAGGTCGACGACATGTACGGCGCCTACAACGCGCATGGCGATCGCGCCGCCTATTGGGTCGTGGTCGACAAGTCCACCGGCGAGCTCCAAGGCGGCGGCGGGTTCGCGCCGTTGCAAGGCGGCGATGCTGGCACCTGCGAGCTACGGAAGATGTACTTCTACCCGGCAGTCCGTGGTCTGGGGTTTGGCACCGAGCTCATGGCGCTCTGCATCCAGGGGGCGGCGCAGGCTGGCTTTGCCCGCATGTACCTCGAGACCCTTACCGGAATGCACAAGGCCAAAGCCCTGTACGAGCGCTCCGGGTTCATGCCGCTGGTGGCGCCGCTTGGGCACACAGGGCACACGGGCTGCAACTCGTTCTACGCGCGCGATCTGTAGACCTGGCTCTTTCGTCCCAGGGCTCTCTTACGTCAACGCGGCAACTAACGACGCGCGTAAGAACCACTGGCGCCGTTCTCCGACCCCAATCACTTCGATCCGAGCGTACAGTTAGGAATGCGCTTTGCGTCCCGTGGCGTCGTTCCGTTGCGCCCGCTGCCCCTTTCGTTGCTGGTCGCGGCGTTGGTGGCCACGGGCTGTGCGTCCGAGGCAGCTGCCGACGAAGACAACGGGCAGGCGAGCGCCATTGCTGCCCGTCGCACGACGCCCGCAGATCCCAAGGCAACGGCGATCACGCGCGCGGTGCTAGAGAACCTTGGCACCTTCGACCTCGAGAGCAAGACCGCTTTCGACCGCCGCGTGCTCCTGGGCCAACAAGACCCAGACGTCTCGAACCGCAACGCTTACGGCCTCGACGTGGTGCCCTCGGACATGGTGTCCCTGGTTGGTCAGACGCCAGGCTTGGTCGGCTACGATCTAGGGACCGTCGATCGTGGCGCCACGAACATGTTCGACCGCGCCGCGTTTGCCGCCGGTCGGGGCAAGCTCCGCGAACGCATCATCGACAAGCGGCGGCGTGGCATCTTGGTGAGCTTGGTGTGGCACATGCGGTGTCCCAAGGCGTCGGCCACGGAGCCCGACAAGTATGCGCCGTCCGAGTGCCCGAGCGACTACTCCATGGACGAGCTGCTCGAACGCAAGGCCGATGGGCGCAAGGGAGCGCACTTCGACGCATGGAAGGGCATGCTCGATGAGCTTGCGGAGCTTCTGTGGTCGCTCAAGGACGATGACGGCCAACTGATCCCCGTGCAAATTCGGCCGTTCCACGAGTTCACCGGCGGGTGGTTCTGGTGGGGCCGCAACAACGACGGCGCCACGTATGCCGCGGTGTGGCGTCACATGGTCACCTATCTCCGCGAAGGCCGTGGCTTGCACAATGCGCTCTGGGTGTTCTGTCCCGCAGCACCCACCGAGCGCTCGCTCTCGGGGTACGAAGCCTTCTACCCGGGCGACGCCTTCGTCGACGTGGTGGCGTTCGATCGCTACGACCTCGGGGACGGCAGGTTTCTGCGGGGGTACCAAGACGACCTGGCCGAGGTCTCGGCCTTTGCGAAGCGCCACGGCAAACTCGCCGCTGTGGCCGAAGTGGGGCTCGACCTCAATCGGCGCGGCCCCTCTTCGGACCCAACATGGTTCACCGCGTCCATGCTCGCGCCCTTGCGGACCCACTCCATGGCCTACGTGGCGCTCTGGCGCAACGCGCCCTGGGAGAAGTTCATCCCCGAGCCGGGCGACGGCGCCATTGCCGAAGATCTCAAGCGCGTGGCTGCGTCCAACGAGGTGCTCATGGGCGGGCGCTACAACCTGTACCGCCCGCTGCACGAGCACTGAGCGAGCCGGTTCGAAAGCGGCTAAGGGCTGGCATCGCCGGGCGGGGGCGGCCGGAGCGCGTGTTCGTCGAGGAACCGAAACGCTTGGCCCATGCGATCTTCGCCCTCGGCCAAGTTGCCGTGGGTGCAGCCGGGCATTTCGACGTACTGAGCCGGAACGCCAATTTTGTTCAAGCGCTTGGCGGCGTCGCGCATGCGGCCCGTCACGTCGAGCGAGCAGGCCATGGTGACCACGCCGCGGGCCTTGGCGAGGCGCCGGGTGGACGGATCCGTGGGGGCAGCGATGAGCACCAGGCGCGTGTACCTGTCGGGCCAGCGCTCGGCCATTTGCTCGCCGATGCCAGCACCGGCCGAGTAGCCGATGAGCGTGATGCCCTCGGTGGGGACGTCCTCGATGCCTGCGGCCACAAGCGCCGCGGTCACGCGGGCATGTTGCTTGGCGGCGTCCCACGAGAACGAATGAAACCCCGGGGTGTTGGGACCGCAGGGCAGATCGCCCTCGATGGCGACGACGCCGCCCTGGGCCCGGGCCGCCTCGGGAAAGCCAGACAGGTACGCGAACGCGTTGGAGCACACGCCGCCCATGAACACCGTGACCCTGCGTGTGCCCCGCGCGCCCCGCACAAACGAGGTGGCCTTGTCTTTGGGGACCACGGCCTGCTCGACGACTGCGGGCCCTTGGGGCTCGTTGGCCATGGGCACCGGGGATGCGGGGATCTGGACGCTGGCCTCCGCCGAAGGGATCGGACGAACAATGGCCGATGCCACGGGGGTCGGCGCCGGAGTGTGTGCCTTGGGAGGCTCACCTTTGCAGCCCGTGGCTGCAAAGGTGAGCGCGAGGACAGCCATTGGAATGCGCATGGTCGGGGATGTCATCGCTGCCGCGGCGAGGACTGTGACATGCTCGCACGCTGGCGGCAGCCCATCGACCCTTGTGTGTGCAACGGCCGAGG
>JBIKNA010000472.1:0-5596 GCA_044358965.1 Polyangiaceae bacterium | reverse complement strand
ATGGCCTCGGCGCTGGGCTCGAGGAGCGCGCGATACACCGCAGCTCGGGCCTGGATGCCGGCGGATTGGAGCGCTTGTCCCTTGCCCAAGCCACCCAGCCACACGTCGATGGCCGCGATGTGATCTCGGGCGTCGGCCTGCTCGGCCGGCGGGCCACCCCGGGCCAAGAGTTCGTACACCGCGCGGGCGCGCCCCTCTTCGCCGCGCTTGGCGAATTCACGCGCGGCCAGCGACAGCGCCGAAGGTCCGTCGGCGCCCAGAGAGCGCACACCGAGTTGCCCCGGACGCACAATGGCGAGGGCACCGGAGAGGGCGATGACACCGCGCTCGGCGCTACCTTGCTCGAAGCGGTACCGGCTTCGGGACAGTTGCTTGGCGCACATGCCGTCGACGCGTGCCGCCCGCTCGGCGCTCCCGGGGTCCGTCGTAAGCAAATCGCGGAGGGCCACGGCGAACGCGTCGTCGGAGACCTGCGCGGTGGCCGGCACGGTGTGCTCCGCGGCAGGGACGCTCTTGGGTTGCGGCGGCGTGCCGCAGGCCCAGCTCCCCAGCAAGAGCGCGACACAAAAGGGGCGCGCCAAGGTCCGTGGGAACACATCGGGGCGCGCGCGCAAAGGCATGACGCAAAGTGTACACCGCCAGCGCCCCCAGAAGGAGCGCCCTTTCGGCCCCGAGGCCCCCCCTTGCCCTTCACCCCAGCCCATGCGCGGCAGAAGGTGTACGCTTCCGCTCCTGCCATGTCGCGTGCCCACCTGCTCGTTGTCGACGACGAACCCGCGATCCTCACCACGCTACAAAAGGCATTGAGCCTCGAGGGCTACGCGGTGGACGTTGCCGGCGGCGTCAAAGTCGCCGAGGAGAAGCTCCGCAAACGGAGCTACGATCTGTGCCTCTTCGACGTGATGTTGCCCGATGGCGACGGCCTCGAGCTTCTGCGCCGGGCGCGCGACGCCAAGATCGACACGCCCATCATCATGATGAGCGGACACGCCACCATCGATACAGCCGTCAAGGCCACGCAGCTCGGCGCGCTGAACTTTCTCGAAAAGCCACTCAACACCGATGCGTTGCTCATCGCTGTAGAGACGGCGCTGCGGCTCGACCGCGCCGAAGCCGAGGCCAAGGCCTTGCGCGCGGCGGCGGGCACCACCGGCGAGTTGGTGGGCAACAGCGCTGCCATCAAGCGCCTCATGGACCAGATCGCCCGAGCGGCCAAGAGCAACGCCAGCGTGTTGGTCACCGGCGAGCGAGGCACCGGCAAGGAGCTCGTGGCCCGGGCCATCCACGAAATGTCGCCCCGGGCCAAAGGTCCACTCGAGAAGCTCAACTGCGCGGCGCTTCCCAGTGAACTCATCGAGAGCGAGCTGTTTGGCCACGAGGCCGGCGCCTTCACCGGCGCCACCAAACAGCGCCGCGGCAAGTTCGAGCGCGCCGATCGCGGAACCTTGTTCTTGGACGAGGTCGGTGACATGCCCCTCGGCATGCAGGCCAAGCTGCTGCGCGTGCTGCAAGAGCGCGAGATCGAACGCGTGGGCGGCAACGAGACCATCAAGGTGGATACCCGCGTGGTAGCCGCCACCAACCGAGACCTCGTGGCAGCCTGCGACAAGGGCGATTTTCGTCCGGACTTGTACGATCGTCTGAACGTCGTGCCGCTTTCGCTGCCGCCCTTGCGCGCGCGTCGCGAAGACATCCCGCAGCTCGCGCGGCATTTCCTGGGCCTTGCGGCCCGGGCCAACGATCGTCCGGACATCCGCATCGACGACGATGCATTGCAGACGCTGTCGGCGTACAGCTTCCCGGGCAACGTCCGCGAGCTCAAGAACTTGGTGGAGCGCCTCGTGATCCTCACACCGGACGACGTGATCTCCGCGACGGACGTGCGCACGTGTTTGCCGGGTGCAAGTGGCCCCAAAACCCAGGGGCTGTACCGCGCGGGCGTGCCGTTTCGGGTGTTGTCCGAAGAGGCCGAGCGCACGATCCTGCAAGAGGCCCTGTTGCACCACGGTGGCCAGATGGCCGCAACGGCCCGCGCCCTGGATCTCGAGCGAAGCCATCTCTACAAGAAGGCCAAGGCCCTAGGCCTTCGGGGTGATGTCGAAGGCGAAAGCGAAGGCACCTAGGCTGCGGCGGGCCCCGGCCGCAAAGGAGAGCTCCCATGGACAAGTCGCTGCAAGAGACCTACGCCCCGGCCAACAAGTGTTTTGGCTGCGGCCCGGCCAATGCCCAAGGGCTACGGCTTCAAAGCTTTCCCTCGGCAGATAGCGCCGATGCCACGCTCGTATGCGATTGGACCCCGGAGCCACACCACGAGGCATTCGAAGGCATTCTCAACGGCGGCATCATCGGCGCACTGCTCGACTGCCACATGAACTGGACCACGGTGTTCCACCTCATGAAGAAGGGCGGCCTCGATCACGCCCCCTGCTGCGTCACCGCAGACTTCAAGGTGGTCCTCAAGCGCCCGACGCCGAGCGCCGGCCCCGTGCACATCGAGGCCAAGGTGGTGTCCTCCGAAGACGATCGTGCGCAGATCGAAGCCATCATGACCGCCGGCGGCAAAGTCACCGCCATCGGCACGGGCACCTTCGTGGCCGTCAAGCCCGGGCACCCGGCGTACCATCGTTGGTAGCGGCCTCCCCGACAAGCGTGCAAGAGGCCGCACGGGCGCTTGCGCCGACGGCCCGCAAACGCGAGCTACAGCCCCATGCGCACGAGCGGTCGGGCATGTTTGCCGGCGGGCCAGGGAACGCTGCCAACGGTGACGACGAGCGCCACCAGGGTGGTGAGCAGCACGCGTCGGTGGCGTAGGGCGTCGGATGTCGACCGTTTGCTGCGGGCCCGAGCCACATGGATGACGATGGCCGCCACCAGCATGCCCACGGGGTGCTCCATGCCAAAGAAGCGCAGCGTCGGATCCTTCATGCCGAGCGCCATGTTGGCCATGAGCGCCTTGGACCACGGGCTCAAGAACAAATGCAGCACGATGCCGATGAGCAGCTGCAGGTCGATGGACGCGACGAGGGCCACGTGCACTTTCTCTGTGACGGCGGACCAGGCGCCTTTGGAGCGGAGCCCCTGCAGGCACCGGACGACGACCAGTACCAGGAGTGCGAGCACCGCCCAGCGCAGGAGTGAGTGAAGAGTCAGAAGAAAGGCGTACATGGGTCCTTTTCGGGGGGGAGAGGCCTGGAGATAGTGCCGCACGGCCCCGGCGTCCACGCCCAGTATGGACGGCCGTGCGCAGGTTGCCCCCCCACCGTGCCTAGGTACTTATATTTGCGACACAAATTGCCACCTTCCAGGAGCGGAAGAGGCATGTATGATGGATAGACGATGCTCGCGGACGCGATTCGTTTTTTTGCCGCCACCGATGTCGGCAAGGTGCGCGAGCACAACGAGGACAACTTCCTCGTCGACAAGAAGCTCCAGCTATTCATGGTGGCCGACGGCATGGGTGGCCATGCCGCTGGCGAGGTGGCGAGCGCCCTGGCCGTTCGCACCATCCACGAAGAGATCAAGCGCGAGCGCGACACCATCGCCGACTTCATGGCGGGTACCCGCGGCGCCGGTCGCGCCACGGCGTCGGACATCGCTGGCATCTTGGAGCTCGCGGTGCAGCGGGCATGCTCGCGGATCCACCAAGAGGCCCTGGGCGATGCCGCCAAGCGCGGCATGGGCACCACCCTGTCGGCGTTGCTCGTGCTCGGGCACCAGGGGTTCATCGCTCATGTGGGCGACAGCCGCATCTACCTCATGCGCAGCGGGAGGGTGCAGCAGATCACCGAAGACCACACGGTCTTCAACGAGCTCATCAAGCGCGGCAAGCTCTCCAAAGAGCAAATCGAGAAAGTGGCGCAGAAGAACGCCATCACCCGCGCTGTCGGTGTGTACGAGCGCGTCGAGGTCGACACGCTCGTCATCGAGGTGCTGCCGGGCGACCAATTCCTGCTGGCAAGCGACGGGCTCACGGGGTACCTGGACTCCGCCGACGACTTGCGCCCGCACCTGGCGCTCGAGGGTGACGCGTGCACCAAGTCGCTTGTGGCCCACGCCCACGCGCATGGCGGCAAAGACAACATCACCGTCGTGCTCATTCGCATCCTCGGCGAAGAGAGCGACGAGCGCGCCAAGCGTCTTCAGCTCAAGCGCGAGGTGCTCGCCAAAATGCCGCTCTTCGCGCGGCTCACCGAGCGCGAGCTCTTGCGGGTCATGGCCGCGGTGCAGGTCCGCGAGTTCCGCGACAAAGACGTGGTCATCCGCGAAGGCGACCGCGGCGACGAGCTGTTCATCGTGCTTCGTGGTCAGGTCCGCGTGTCCCGGGGCACCGAGACCCTGACGCGTCTCGGCGCCGGCGAGCACGTGGGCGAGATGGCGTTGATCCGCAGCGTGCCGCGATCGGCCACCGTGTCGAGCGAGGGCAACTCCGAGCTCATCGTGATTCGCCGTCTCGATTTCTTCGAGATCCTGCGCAAAGAGCACGAAATCGCCGTCAAGATGCTGTGGCAGTTCTTGGGCGTACTCGCCGACCGGCTCGATCAGACCTCCAGCGAGTTGCGCATGGCCAAAGAAGAAATCGCAGCCAGCGGGGCCGAAGACGTGACCGTCGAGATCTTCCCGGTCAACGACGGTGACAATGCTTCTCCGTTCCCGCGTCGCTCGTAGCGCGCTGACATTCGCCGCAACGCTCTCGGTGCTTGCCGCGAGCCTGTACGCCGTGTCGCGCCTGGACGCGCCACCGGCACCGCCAGCAAACGCAGCCGACGCCCCGGACTACTCCTTTTTGTCGGCGCTGCCGGATCGCAACGTCGTGCCCTTGCCACTGTCTTGGGACGGCGCCGCGCCGGCCTGCGTGCTCGGCCAGGGTATGGAGACATTGCGCCTCTTGGGCGATGGCGGTGCTCTCGGGCCCACGGCACTATTCGATCTCACCACGAGCCAGTTTGCCCCGCCGGAGCTTCACGTTGCCTTTGGCGCCTCCGAAGCCGTACTGAGGGATCACGCCGTGGCGCGGGCCTGCCCAAGACCTCGCAGCTTGGCGCTGTACGCGGGCAAGGTCGACGTCGATAGCGTCGACAGCATGGCGGTGCTCACCCCCCTCGGCGCCGTCTTTTTCGGCGCCAAGGCCAAGGGCCGCGTACGCGTTGCCGCGTTGGGAAGCGAGACCATCGTGCGTGTGGAGCTGACGGACGGCCCCGTGTGGGCCATTACCCCGGGTGCGAGGGCCGAGCTCGGCGTCGCCGATGCCGGGAACACCGATGCCCACAGGGGCTCATCCGAGACCGACGCGCTGGGCGTGGACATCCCCTCAGGCTTCACGCTCCACGTCACTCGGCCGCGGCCCAATAGCCAACGGCGGGCCAGCATCGACGTGGCGTGCGCCTCGGCATGGACCAGCTGGCAGCAGCGCCAGAGCAGCGAGCCTCTAGGCCGAAAAGAGGGTAGACGCCTCGCCGAGTGCGCCCTAGCAGAGCTCTTTGCGGAGGCGATTGCCCTTCCCTGAGTGGCCGTTCTGCCGTAGCGTCTGGGGCAGTGTTTCCGGGCAAATTCAGCGTCTTTTCTCCAAAGTCCGTGGTCGCGGCGGCCTTCGCTTGCG
>JBIKNA010000470.1:0-5617 GCA_044358965.1 Polyangiaceae bacterium | reverse complement strand
CGCGGGCGAGACGCCCTTGGACGACGGAGCAATGGAAGGCGCCGTTTGCTCGCGCAGCGCCCGCAGCGCCGCAAACGGGTGATGCGGCGAGGGGCCGTCACCTCCGGGGGCACTCCGGTGCGATGCCGGTGCAACGCCGGGCCGCGGGAGGCCGGTGCTCGACGGCGCAGAAGGAACCGGCACGAAGGCCCGGCGTCGTCCGGACGCGTCGACGAAGCGGCGCATCAGCGTCTCGTGCAACGCGTCGCTCAGGCGATCTTCGATGTCCCGAGCATACGCCTGCCACTTGGGTGCATCTTGCACCCAATCGCTCTGGTGCGTCAGATACGTGAATAGACGCACCTCGCCCAGCTGGGCCACCAGCGAGTCCGCGTCGGCCTGGGGCAATGTCAGGTGTTTGCTCTTGGCCTCGAACCACTGCCCGGAGATCACCCCGTGGGTGTGCAGCTCGTCGAACACCCCCGCGCAAAACGCCACGTGCCACTCGAGGAGCAACTTTCGATAGTCCGGGATCTGCGCCACGCGAAACAAGAGTTCGAGCGGCGCGCCACCTCGGGCCACGGCCTGCGCCGGCGCCGGCAGCGCGAGAAGGCCGGTCAGGATGGCCTCGTCGATGGCTTGGGGCACCCGACGAAGCATGCGATGTGGTGGCGGCCGGCGCAGCGAGGCCAAGAGCGCGTCCGGCGACGAGAACTCGAGATCGCTGGACCGATACCACGCAGACCAGAGCGCTTGCACGCGGTGCTGCTGGACTTCGTGCGCAAGGTGCAGCGGCATGCGCGTGGGCAAGAGCGCGCCAAAGGTGCCATCGCGGAGGTGACGGCCGGCGCGGCCTGCGATTTGCGAGATCTCGGACAGCTCGAGTTCGCGCACGGTCTGACCGTCGAACTTGCGCAGCGAGGCAAAGGCGACGTGACCAATGTTGAGGTTGAGCCCCATGCCAATGGCGTCCGTGGCCACCAGGTAGTCCACCTCGCCGCGTTCGAAGAGCCCGACTTGGGCATTGCGCGTGCGCGGAGACAGGGCGCCGGTGACCACAGCGCAGCCACCACGGCGCACGCGCAGGCGCTCGGCCATGGCGTAGACCTCGGCCATGGAGAAGGCCACCAGTGCCGAACGTGGCGGCAGCCGGCCCAGCGAGCAGTCTCCGGCAAAAGAGAGCTGCGACAATCGAGCGTGGGTCTCGATGTGGGCGTGCGGCACGAGCTCCGACACGAGCCCCTGGGCCGACAAGGAGCCCATGAACCAGGTTTCTTGGGTGCCGCGGCTGTGCAGCAGCCGGTCCGTAAACACATGCCCGCGCTGCTCGTGCGCCGCGAGCTGGATCTCGTCGACGGCCACGAACTCCACCTCCAGCGACGTGGGCATGGCCTCGGTGGTGCAGACCCAATACCGGGGCCGCCGCGGCGTGATCTTCTCTTCCCCGGTGACGAGGGCGACGTCGTCGGGCCCTGTGACGGCGCAAACCTTGTCGTAGACTTCGCGGGCCAACAGGCGCAACGGCAAGGCCAAAATGCCGCTCTCGTGCTCCAGCATGCGCTGCGTCGCGCGATGCGTCTTGCCCGTGTTGGTGGGGCCGAGCAGGGCCGTGATCAAAGGCGGAGAGCCACCCCGAGGGACGCACCGAGGCTGGGGTTCACCTGTTTCGTGAACAGAATGCAGGAATCAACGTCGACGTAGGCGCCAACGCGCGGGCCGAACCAGATGTGATTGCCGAGGCTCAGGACGGCGCCCGGAAGCACTTGGCCGTTGCCCACGAAGAGGCGCGGCCCTACGAGCACATGCGGCTCGATGGTGGCATTGATGTACGGCGTCCAGCCCGCCAACAAGTCGGCGTTGAACAAGAAGCCGCTGGCGGGCATGCCACGGAACGCCGCGCCCAATGCCCAGTCGGGCGGCGCGACGCGGTACAGGCCCGCGAGCTGCAAGCCGCCGTAGAGGTTGTTGTCGCCCGGGGAGAAGAGCGCGAGGGCCGAGGGCGCCAGGGAGAGCTGGATGCACTTGGTGCACGGCGCCCCTTTGTCGGGGGTACGGTCCTCGTACTCGACGGTGCCCGACGGGGGCGTGGCAGCAAGCGACGCGACGGGCTGCGCCGCGGGCGCCGGTGTCTGGGCCACCGCAGCCGAAGGCTGGCCAAGCGCAACCAGTAGCACTGCGCCGCCCGCAAACTTTTGACCGAACGCCATGGGTACCTCTTTCGATTACTGCCCCCCCAGTCTGCACGCAAGTGGCTATGATGTGGCCCACAATGAGCGACAAAACGCCGCCTGATTCTCCCGCTGTTGCAGACAAGAAAGCGCCCGCCGAAGACGGCCCGGGCAACTTCGTGTGGGAGTTGGTCGAGCAAGACCTCCAAAGCGGCAAAAACCAGGGCCGCGTCATGACGCGCTTTCCGCCGGAACCCAACGGCTACCTGCACATCGGCCACGCCAAGAGCATCTGTCTCAACTTTGGGCTCGCGGCCCGCGCCGGCGGCAAATGCAACCTGCGCTTCGACGACACCAACCCCGAGACCGAAGAGGTCGAGTACGTCGAGTCCATCAAGAACGACGTGCGCTGGCTGGGCTTCGACTGGGAAGACCGTCTGTACTACGCGTCGGACTACTTCGAGCAGCTCTACGGCTTTGCGGAGACCATGATCCAAAAGGGCCTGGCCTACGTCGACAGTCGCAGCACCGAAGAGATCCGCGACACCCGCGGCGACTTCTACACGCCCGGCACCGAGAGCCCGCATCGCAGCCGTTCACCCGAAGAGAACCTGGACCTCTTCCGGCGCATGCGCAAAGGCGAGTTCAAAGACGGCGCACACGTGCTGCGGGCCAAGGGCGACATGGCCGACAAAGACGTGAAGATGCGAGACCCGGTGATGTACCGGATTCGACACGCCAAACACCACCGCACCGGCGACAAGTGGTGCATCTACCCCATGTACGACTGGGCCCACGGCCAGAGCGACTACCTCGAGAAGGTGACGCACTCCGTGTGCACGCTCGAGTTCGTGAACCATCGGCCTTTGTACCATTGGTACCTGGACCAGGTGGGTGCGCCCAAAGACGCGCGGCCCCAGCAGATCGAGTTCGCGCGTCTCAACATCACGTACACGGTGCTCTCCAAGCGCAAGCTCCAAGACCTGGTGGGCGGCAAACACGTGGCCGGCTGGGACGACCCTCGCATGCCCACCATCGCCGGCATGCGCCGACGCGGCGTCACCGCCGAGGCCCTGCGCGCGTTCTGTGAGCGCATTGGCGTCTCCACCCGCGACAGCCTGGTCGACGTGGCGCTTTACGAGCACACCCTGCGCGAAGATTTGGGAAGCCGATGCCCCCGGGTCCTGGGTGTGCTTCGCCCGCTCAAGATCACCATCAAGAACCTGGCCGAAGGCGAGACCCTCGAGTTCGAGGCGCCCTTCGACCCCGACAAGCCCGAAGGGCCTTCGCGCAAGATCCCGTTTGGGCGCGAGCTGTACATCGAACAAGACGACTTCATGGAGAACCCGCCCAAGAAGTTCTTCCGCTTGGCGCCCGGCGCCGAGGTTCGCCTGCGCTACGCGTGCATCATCAAGTGCGAAGAGGTCATCAAAGATGCAGCGGGCAACGTGACGGAGCTCGTGTGCACCTGGGACCCCGACTCCAAGGGCGGCAGCCCCAAAGACGGTCGCAAGGTCAAAGGCACGCTGCACTGGGTCAGCGCCAAACACGCGGTCACCGCCACGGTCCGGCTCTACGATCGCCTGTTCCTGGTCGAAAACCCCCTCAGCGACAAAGACGACTACCTAAAGCACCTGAACCCCAAGTCCCTCGAGGTCCTCACGGGCTGCAAGCTCGAGCCCAGCCTCAAAGACGCCGCACATGGGCACCGGGTGCAGTTCGAGCGCCTCGGCTACTTCTGCGTCGACCCCGACAGCACCGCCGAGGCGCCGGTGTGGAACCGCACGATTACCCTCAAAGACGGCTGGGCCCCGGGAGCCGACAAGGCGCCGTAAGCTCGGTCCCCCAAGCGTGGGGCTCGGCCCTACGTAGGCCGCATGTGCAGAACAGGACGCACGGCAGGCTGGACGAGCTATGCCCGTGCGGCGTGAGCTAGCGCTGCGCCAGAACCTTGGCGTTGATGTACTCGCAGACCGAAGCAGTCTCGTTGGCTGTTCGTTGGGACACGAGGGCAACACTGCCCTTGTAGCTGAAGGCGTGAAGTGCGCCGCCACCAGTAACGTTGGCGCCCTTGGTGCTGACGCTCGAGACAAAGGTGTTGGGGTTGCCCGTGGCGCTGAACCCGAGAGCACTCTCGATGCCCAAGCGCCCATGCGTGGTGTGGCAGGAGACGCAGTCCATGGTGTCGGGGCTGTGCTTGCCGGGGTTCTCGATGCGCAGGGCGGCATCGTAGGCCTTTTGCACCTCGGCCTTGGGACGACCGATGGCCTCCTGTCCCTGGAACAAGATGGAAATGTTGTCGCTGGCCAACGGTCGCGGCGTCACCGTCAAACGGAAGAGCGACGCGCCGAAGCCAGGGTTCGCCACCGTTTGGATGGTCTCGTTGCCCATGGTCGCGATCTTCATGGCGGTGACGCGCGAGCCCGCCACGTCGAAGCCGCCAAACTTCCACTGCTCCTGGCGCGATCCCTCGCGCGTCATGAACGTCACGCGCGACAGGTTCTGTTTGCCCGCAGTCTCCAGCACGAGCTGCGAGAGCCCTTTTCCATAGGCGCTGTCGAGCCCTTGCTTCTCGAGCATGGGGTGCACCTTGAGGGGCACCGTGCGATAGCCGCCAGAGGCCTTCTTGAGTTCGAGGGACTTCTTGACGAAGGTCGCAAGCTCCGCGCGGCTCAGATCGTAGAACACGTGAATGGCGGCGTCCGACGCGTCCGTCGCGTCGCTTTCTTCGTCGGTGTTGATGGGCTGCAGCACCAGGCGCAGCTGATTTTTGCAAGCCGTCTCGGGGGCGCCGGGCACCGCGAAACACGGGTCCACGCGCAGCGCCACCACACGCAGCTTGGCGTAGACATCCTCGTTGCTCATGATCAGGGGCGGCAACTTGGCAAACACGGCGGCCGGCACCAGCTCGCCTTTGGGGCCCGCCGACGCAGCTCCCAAGAGCGCCCCCACCTTGGCCTTGCTGGGCAGCGGAAACAGAATGGACACGTCGTTGGGCGTGACCTTCTTCGTGGAGGTGATCTCGTCTTCGGTGGTGTCGTCACCGTCGCCTTCGTCGGCACTCGAGGGGGCCGCACACGCGGGAACCAAGAGCGCGGCGGCCAGAACCAAGTGCTTCCAGGAAGGCGACATACACTTACATAGTGCACAACCCGTGCCGCCTTCGATGGGCGGCTTTGTCGAAGGTTGCGTGCCCCCGGTAGATGCCTGTCGGCAACACCCCGGGCCTAAGGCGATCCAGGCGCCGCACGCCGCAGGCGAACGGGCCGCGTGGATTCCGTGGCCAACTGTCCGCACGCGCCCATGACATCGGGCCCGCGGGTACGGCGCACCGTGACGAGGCAGCCGGCGGCGTGAAGGCGCTGCACGAAGGCCTGGGCGCGTTCGTCTTGGACCCGCGCGAAGGGGCTGCCGGGGAACACGTTGTACGGGATGACGTTGAGCACGTGCCGAAAGCCTTGCACGAACGC
>JBIKNA010000471.1:0-5617 GCA_044358965.1 Polyangiaceae bacterium | reverse complement strand
TTGACCCGTGCGAGCAGCGTCCCCTCGCGCCGCACGATGAGCGCCGACGACGGCACCGACAGACCTGGGGTTGTCTTGGGGATGGCGAGCGTGGCGTACACGAACGCGTTGGGAAGAATGCTTCGGCCCCCAGGCAGCTCGATCTCCGTGCGCCGCGTGCGCGTGGTGGCATCGAGCACCGAGCTCACTCGCACGACGGTGCCGCGCTCTTTGACCTGGGGCGCCGTGGGCAAGAACACGTCGGCCACGAGCCCCGGCGCCACCCCCGACGCGTAGGCCTGCGGCACCTCGACAACCACGCGAAGGGTATCGATGGCAGCGACCTCGAACAGCGGCGTGCTACCCGTCGACGCCGTGCCCACCAGAGCCCCCGGGTCGAAGCCACGACGCACGACCACGCCGTCGAAAGGCGCCGTGACCTGCTGGTACGCCCGCACCGCGCGCAGACGTTCGACGGCGGCGCGACGGGTCTTGACCACCGCCGATGCCGTGTTGGCCTGGGCGCGGGTGTCATCGGCTTGCTGCTGCGAGACAACCCCAGCCTCGGCCAGACGGCCATTGCGGGAGGCTGTTCCTTGCACAATACCAACATTGGCCAACGCTTCTTCGAGCTGGGCCTCGGCCAAGCGAAGCTCTTCGTCGGTTTCCCGGGCATCGATGTCGGCCAGGTTCTGGCCGCTCTTCACCACGTCGCCCACATCGGCATGGTTGCGCCGAAGGAATCCGGCCGATTTGGCGTAGAGCTGCGTCGAGCGCAACGGAGCCGAAGTGGCGGGCAACGTGACATCGGCCGTCTTGCCGGTGGCCACAACGGAGCCCACGCGCACCCGTCGGGGCGCGAGCGCCGCAGTCTCGGCGGCGGCGAGCGCCGTTTGCCTTCGCAACCGTGGCGCGATGCCCGCCGCCGCCAGCGCCGCGAGCCCGATCATGGCCAAGACTCCCAAGCGAAGAGGACGCGCACCGCGGGACAACGCCGCGAGATCATGCGTCGCCACGGTGGGGGGTACCGTGCCTTGGGGGGAGTCCTTGTCGGGCTCAGGGCTCATTGTGCAGGCTCCATGTGCGGGGAAGGCAGCAAGTCTGGGTCTACCGGGGCGGGCTCATCGCGCTTGCTGAGCACGCTGTAGACCACCGGAACAAAGAGCAGCGTGGCGAAGGTAGCCCCCAGCAATCCACCGATGACCGCCCGACCAAGTGCGGCGTTTTGTTCGCCCCCTTCGCCCAAGCCCAGGGACATGGGCAACATGCCGATGAGCATGGCGAGCGCGGTCATGAGCACCGGGCGCAAACGCACACGCCCGGCCTCGAGCGCGGCATCGATTGCAGACAGGCCGTGCTCGCGTTGTTCCCGCGCAAAGGTCACGACCAAAATGGAGTTGGCCGTGGCCACGCCGATGCTCATGATGGCCCCCATGAGCGAGGGGATGCTGAAGCTGGTGCTCGTGGCAAACAGCGCAAACACGATGCCCACACCTGCGCCGGGCAGCGCCGTCAGGATGATGAACGGGGCCTTGAACGACTGGAAGTTGATGACCATGAGCGCGTAGACCAGAAGCGCCGCCAGCGCGAGCCCGAGCCCAAGGCTCTCGAACCCCTCGCGCATGCTCTCGACTTGGCCGCGGACGGTGATGGTCGCGCCCGGAGGCAGCTTCTTTTCGTACTTGGTCTTGAGCGCGAACACCTGTTTGGCCACGCTGCCAAGATCGGCATCCTGGATATCGGCGCGGACGTCGTAGGTGGGCTGCACATTGGTGTGGCTCCCGAACACCGGCGTGGTGCGCCGGGTCATGCGGGCCAGGTCCGCCAAGAGCTGCGGCCCCCGGGGCGAGTTGAACGAAAGCGTGGACAGCGCCTCGGTGGACGCAACGCGGTACTCGGGCACCTGCACGGCGACGGGGTACGAATTGCCGGTGACGCTGTTGGTCCAGAACGTTGGGTTTACCTGGCTCGACGACGAGACCACGAGCAAGAGGTTTTGCGCGACATCACGCTCGGAGAGCCCAACGTCTGCGCTGCGCTGACGGTCGACATCGATGTGGAACTTGGGCGCGGACACCACTTGGTGCAGGTGCACGTCGACGGCGCCGCGGACCTTGCGCAAGTCGCCCTCGAGCTCTTTGGCGACGGCATAGGTGACATCGCGCTTGGCGCCGGACACCTGCACGCTGATGGGTGACGGCAGCCCGAAGTTGAGGATCTGCGTGACCACGTCGGCGGGCTGAAAGTAGAACGTCAACTCCGGGAACTGCCGCGGCAGGTCTTGCCGCAAGAGCCGGATGACGTCTGCGGTGCGCACCTTCCGGTGCTCCGACAGCGTCAGCAACATCTCGCCATCGGCGGAAGACACGTTGGTGCTGTCGGTGATGGCCATGTTGTAGCCGCCGGGCATACCGATTTGGTCGAGGATAGAGGTTCGGTCCCGCTCGGGGACCACCGCCCGCACCCGGGCCTCGACGCGCGAGAACCATCGCTCCGTCTCTTCGAGGCGCGTGCCCGGCGGCGCCGTGATGTGCAAGCGCACCTGCCCACCGTCGACCAACGGGAAAAAGTCTTGCCCGACAAAGAACGACAGGCCCACGGCGAGCCCCACGCCCACGGTGAAGATCCCGAAGACGGACTTGGGCCGACAGAGCGCCAACGCGAGCAGCCGAACATAGGCCATACGAAACGACTCGAAGTGCAGCTCGAAGCGCGCATGGAACCGCGCGAACAGCCCCTTGGGCTTGCCCTGCTGGGCGGCATGCGCGCGCAGCTCGCCCGCAAGCAGATACTTGACCAGCGTGGGGATCAGCGTGCGGGACAACAGATACGAGGCCATGACCGAGAAGCCAACGGCCATGCCCATGGGCAAGAAGATGTACTTGGCTGGCCCTTCGAGAAAGAGCACGGACACGAACACGATGGCGATACAGCTCGACGCCACGAACGCCGGCACGGCGATTTGCTGCGCACCATCCAAGATGGCCTGCGTGAGCCGTTTTCCCTGGGCCAGGTTCCGGTGGATGTTCTCGATCTCGACCGTTGCGTCGTCGACCAGAATGCCCACGGCCAGCGCCAAGCCCCCAAGGGTGCTCGAGTTGATGGTGGCCCCCAACGCGCGCATGAGCAGCAGGGCTGCGGTGACCGAGAGCGGAATGGACACTGCAACGATGAGCGTGCTGCGAAAGCTGCCGAGGAACAGCAGAATCATGGCGGCCGTCAGCAAAGCAGCGATGACGCCCTCGACCAACAGGCCGTCGATGGCCCGGGTCACGAAGGTGGATTGGTCTGACAGCAGCGCCACCTCCATGCCTTTGGGGGCCGATGCGCGGATGACCGGCATCATGTCTTTGATGCGACCTGCCACCTCTACGGTGGACGCATTGCCGGTCTTCATGACCGAAAGCACCACGCTGCGCTTGCCGTCGCGGCGGGCCAGGTTGGTTTGCACCGCAAAGCCGTCGTGCACGAACGCCACATCGCGCACCTGAATGATTTTGCCGTCGGGCTTGCGAATGGGCACGTCGTTGAGCGCCGCGATGGCCTCGGGGCTCGAGTTCAAGCTGACGCGGTATTCCCGGTCGTCGATTTTGGCGCTGCCCGTGGGCAGCGTGAGGTTTTGCGACGAGATGGCGTTGCTGACGTCCACCGGCGAGAGCCCCTGGGCGCGCAACGCGGGCAAATTCAGGTCGACGGCGATCTGCCGAAACTTGCCCCCGGCGGGCAGCGGAAAGCGTGTGCCGCGCACCACGCTGAGCGCCGTACGCACGCGCTGGTTCACGTGGTCGAAGATCTCGGCCTCGGTGAGCGTGTCGCTGGTGAAGGAGAGCTGCAAGATGGGGACGCTGGAGGCCGAATACCGCAGGATGATGGGCGGGATGGTGTTGGGCGGCATCCGCCGCACGATGGTCTGCGACGCCGCGGTGACCTGCGCCATGGCGCTGGCCACGTCGGCGTTGGGCTGCAAGAACACGCGGATCACCGACACGCCATCGAAGCTGTCGCTTTGGATCTGCTTGATGTCGGCCACGTTGCCCGAGAGCGAGTACTCGGAGAACTGCGTGATCTGCTGCTCCATCTGCTGCGCGGGCAGACCTCCGTAGGTCCACACCACGCTGATGACCGGGATGTCGATCTCCGGAAGGATGTCTGTGGGCGTCTTGCGCGTGACGTAGATGCCGGAGAGCAGCAACAGCAGCGAGAGCACCACGAAGGTGTAGGGGCGACGCAGCGCCAACCGAACGAGCCACACGGTGTTGAGGTCTCCCGCAGCACACGCACCTCGCGTGTTTGCGCGAATATATGGACGCTGCGTCTAGTTTTGTCAACGGAGGCCTTTTTCGCGCCGATGTTCCGTTTTTCGAAGCGCTGATCTTTTTTGTGACGGATCTCGCGCGGGCCCCCAAGTCCCTTTCATGAAGCGCATCTGCACTGGTTCCTCCCTTGTCCTTTGCCTTGTTGCGTCGGCGCTCGCCGCGTGTGGAGGCCTATTGACCGACTCCGATGCCAAGCCAGCTTCCGGCGAGGTCTCTCCGGGGCCAGCGTCATCGTCCGGCATGGCCGACGTTGGCACGGGCACACGCGAATCCGGCTCTTCGAGCGGTACAACCGCCCAACCCAAGACCCCAGCCCCCAAGCCTGTGGTGGGCCCGTACACGGGCAGCGTTGGCACCACAGATGTGTCGATCCTGTACCCGATGCCCAACGTCGGCGAATCCGTCGCGTTCTTGAGCCCCACCATGGTGGGCGACCACGGCCAGCTGCTATCGGCGGCAGACTTCAAGACCGTGGCGGGCACGCACCTCGACAGCACGATGAGCGACCCGCCTTCGGGCTACGCCAACCTGCGGCTCGTCTCTTTGCGCCTAGACCCCTGCGCGCCCCGAGAGAACAACACGTGCGTCAGCGAGGTTCGTGCGGTGTACCAGGCCATCTACACCAAGGCGCCCGGCCCCACGGGCACCCCGGTCGACCAGATTGGCGCCACCGACGGCGCGCTGCACGTGATGTACGAGGTGCCCGAGACCGAACTGCAGTTGATGCTGCAGGAGATCTTGACCCTGAAGAAAGCCAACGGCGATCTGGCCCTCCACGAACTGGCCCCACACCCGATTCTGGCGCAGCAGGGGCTTGCGGGCGCCTTCGCCGAGGGCATGCGCGGCATCGTTCTTTCGCACATCGGCGAGACGCGCATCACGCGCATCACGCACTTCGACCACAATTTTGATCCCGACTCGGACGGCTGGACCTTCGGGATCTTCGACAAGGCGGCCGGCGGTACCCTTGTGGCGCAGCGGGTCCCGACGACCACGCATACAGGGCAAACCGTGGCCGGAACGTCAGCCGACGCTCCGCTTGCGCAGTCCGGCGCATTCACGTTTCTTGAGACCGCGACCAAAGACCCTGTCTCGCCGCTTGTCGACTCGGGCCGCGGCCCGGCCGACAGCAAGTTGCAGGGCGCCTTCAACGCGGCACTTCGAGTACAGAACCCGCTCATTCATTCCGCCATCAGCACCGACTGCGCCAACTGTCACTTGGCCGAAGGCGCCGTTCGCATTGGAGAGGCGCAATATGGCTTCGGCCCGGGGCCGGCATTCACGCACCCACGCAGTCTCGCACGGGTAGACCAGCGCACCAG
>JBIKNA010000469.1:0-5629 GCA_044358965.1 Polyangiaceae bacterium | reverse complement strand
GGCCCGGGCGCCAAGTCCGACCTTCGGCTTGCGCTTTTCTCGTCCACCGAGTCCGTCACGGCCCCACCGGTGACCTCGCCGTTCAACGGTGGCCCCGACACCAAGATCGGCCTTCAACGCAAGCTCGTGGCGGGCCCCAACAACGTCATGCACATGCTGTACACGCAAGATGGACAGCTCAGGTACGTGCGCATGGATCCGGGCAAGACGTCGTTCTCGACGCCGGAGCCCGTGGCCAGCGCGCTAGGCCCAAACAGCCAAATTGCCCTTGGCGTGGCCCCCGACGAAACCGTGCACATCGCCTACGTGAAAGACGGTGCCGGCACCCTGCACCATGTGGTGCGCAAGCCCAATGGCCAGCAGAGCACGCAGCTCACCCTCGACACCAAGTTCGAGCGAGAGATCCCCGGCAACGGCAACCTGAGCTTGTACATCGAGAGCGACGGCACGCCGAACCTGGCCTACCATCAGCCGCATCCCTTCGGCATCGATTCGGCGCCGCGGCACCGTGCGTTCACCGGCCAGCAGTGGACCGACCGGCACACCTTCGACAACAACGTACCCGACGGGGTGTCGGGCTTCGATGTGCAGCTCGCCCTGTTGGGCCAAGAGAAGCGCGCCGCGTACTTCTACTGGCCCAGCGGCCAGTCCATCTCGCCCACGCACTCGCAGCTTCGCGTTGCCAAGTGGAGCGTGCCCTTCGAACCCGACCAGATCCAGTACGAGCTGTTGCTCGACAAATTGCCAACGCCCATGGTCTCCGAGCAGGTTCCTCGCTTTCGCTTTCGGGTCGCTATGGCCCAAGACCGTGCGGGCCTCTTGCACCTGGCCATCGTCGTCCCCAACGGCTCAGCCAACACCGGTGTGCTCGAGTACAAACGGCAGACCAAGGTGCCGGGCGGCGTGAAATGGATCTCCGACATCGTCGACGACGACGTTTTGGGCGGGGTCGACGACGCTGCCTCCGTTGATCTGGTGGTGGACGCGGCGTTTCGACCGCACATTGCGTACCGGTCCGGGCGCGACCGCAACGTGTATTACGCAACGAGATTCGACCGTTAGCCACAGTCGACGGGTTTTGTCACTTCGAAGGTGCAAGTCACCCAAGGGCTGCTAAACCCGGCCCCATGCAACGTTCAGTCTTCGTCTCGCTTTTGGCCCTGCCCCTGTTCATCGCGTGCAGCAGCTCCAGCACGCCGTCCATCTCGGCGGCAGATGGCGGCGGCGCCGATACGGGGACCACGCCGGCGGTCGATGCCGGCGCCACCGTAGATGCGGGCCCCGAAGAGACGGGCCCCTTCACCCTCGAGAGCAAAGAGCTCGAAGAGGGCGCAACGTTCGACAAGGACCTCACTTGCAACGGCAAGAACCAGGGGCCGTCGTTTCAGTGGAAGGGCGCGCCGCCCGAGGGCACCCAGAGCTTTGCGCTGGTCATGGTCGACCGCACGCTCAAGAACTTCTACCACTGGGCCATCGTCGACATCGCCAAAGACGTGCGCGAGCTGCCGGCGGCCATCCCCCTTGGTTTCGAGCTCGAGACGCCAGCGGGAGCCAAACAGATCAAGAACTACCAGGGCAAGGCTGTCTACGCCGGCCCGTGTCCTCCCAACGGCGAAGACACCTACGAGTTTGCGCTGTACGCGCTCGGGGTTCCCTCGCTCGATGGCGTGACGGACAAGACCACCGGCGCCGCCATCGTGAAGCTTGTGCAGGAAAACTCGTTGGGCGTCGCCAAGCTCACGGGCAAGTACCAGCAGCCGGCCAAATAAGGCTCGCCGGCAGCTCCACGCAGGTACGGCGCGAGCGCGCGCGACGCGATACCGCACAGCGTCGCCAAGGTGTCGAGACTTGCCAGCTCCGACACCTTGGAAGCCAACGCTCCGCTTGCTTACTCCTGGGGCGCTAGCGCTGGCAGCTCATGTGCGCCGCGGCGTTCTGACGGAACGGGTCCGAGTCTACCGCTGGGCATGCCGCGCGGATGCTTGCCCTGAGCGCCGTGACTTGGTTCCAGTCCAACGAGATGGCATCAAAGACGAGCGGGATGCTCGCGTCTTGAGCGATGCGTTGCTGTGTGCGGGCCAGCCGCCCATCGGCCTCGCCGGTGTGCCACATGGACTCGAAGTTTTGCTCGAACTTTTGCACCAGGCCCGCGAATTGCGGTGCCCGGAACACGAGCATGTTCTCGAAGGTGGCGTGCTCGGCATTGTCGCTGAGGTTGTAGCTGCCGGTGAACAGGGTCTTGCCATCGATGACCATGTACTTGTGGTGCATCTGCGGGGCATACGAGTGATCCCAGCGGTACGCGTAATACTTGTAGCGAACATCGACGCCCGCTTGAGAGATCTCGTAACCGAACAAGAAGCCCTTGTCGTTGCATCGATCGATGGCGGTCTGGTTGTCGCCGGCGCGCTCGACGCAGGCCGCGCGGTTCGATACCTGCGCCGTGTGGCCACCCTTGGAAATGTACTCCTGCGCGTCGAGGTACACGCGGATGTCCATGTTGGGGTTTTCGATCTGCTTCTTCTTGAGCGCCTCGGACACTGGACGCGAGCGAAGGTGCCCCGAGGCAATGTGGATGCTGCTCTGCGCCCCCTCGATGGCGGCTACGAGCTGGCCGGCCACGGCATCGTTGCCGGTGAGCTTGAACGACGTGCCGTTGAGCGTGAAATTGGCCGAGGTGAAGAACGCATCGACGTTCGGGTTGTCGGGGATCACGGCGTCGGTGATTTCGAGGGTCGACATGTTCGGCTCGAAGGGCTTCGACACGAAGTCTTTGCTGCCCTTCCACATGGTGTCGAACTCGCGCTGCAGCTTGAGTGCGAGCTCCGCCTCGCCGGTGGCAAAGATCGTGTTCTCGTCGTAGCGGGTGGCGGCAGACGACGACCAGTTGGCGCTGCCGCTACTGATGCGCGCGGTCTTGGCCGCCGCGGCGTTGTCTCGTGGGCCGTCCACGATCATGAACTTGTGGTGCATGATCTTGTTGATGAAGCGCACATCGACGCCACGCTTTTCGAGCTGGCCGGACTTCGAGTTGGCAAGTGCATCACCTTGCAAACGTGCGTCGTCGCCACCCACTTCGTAGATGAAGCGCACTTTGACGCCTCGCTGCGTGGCTGCCTCGAGCGCCGCGGAGATCTTCGCGTCCGAGTAGCTGTACATGGCGATGTCGATGGACGTCTGGGCGCCTTCGATGAGCTTCGCGATGCGGGCGAGGTGCGTGCCGTCGCCCGTCTGTGGAGAGAAGACAACGTCGACGCTGCCTAGGAGACCTCGCAGGCGCGCCATGTTGACGAGCTTGTTGATGGTGCTGGCCGCAACCTTGCTGCGAAGTTCGGCGATGTTGTCGAAGGGGTTGTCGTCGGCGGTGCCCGGGGTCTTGTCGGCGCCGTCGCGGTGGCTGATGATCTTGCCTGCCGTGGTGGCACCGAGCTTTGCGTCGGCCACGATGGCCTCGCGCGTGACACTCACGTCGTTCACGAGCTTCAGCACTGCTACGGCCTCGGCGCTGCCTTCGATGAGCTCGCTCTCGTCACCTTGCTCGACGTCGTCGTCGGGGTCGGCGTCGGCGCAGCCCGCAAAGGCAAAGGAGGAGACAGCGAGGGAGAGGGCAAAGGCGGCGTGCCGAAGGGAGAGAGCCATGTTGGCTCCCGGGTAAGCAAATGTAGGACCTGTGTTGCTCCCTTGAATTTGCTCAGATTTTTGTGATGCCAGGCGGCCGCATGGGGAGACAGGGTGGGGCATGGCGGATCCGGGGCATTGCCGAGCTTGCCCGCCGCATGGGGGATCTCCGAGACGAGCTTCCGCCCTACGGCTATTCGAAGTCTTTGAGCTGCTCGCGCAAGCTGAGGGGCACTCTGGGGTCGCCCGCAAAGAACAGCGAGAACAGTTCGTCGTACAGCCGATCCCAAGCCCGAGCGGTCTCCGCGAAGGTCGTCACGTCGGCATCTGCCGCTGCTGGCAGAGCGAACAGGCTCATCTTGCGGACGGTGTTCATGGGCCGCTCGGGTGGAGGAATGGTCAGCTGAAATTCCCGATCGGGGAATCCGTGCACGTGCCAAACCACGCGGAACGAGACCTCGAAGCCCGGCGTTTCGAAGCGATCAAAGCGCCACCTCGCCGTGGGCCTGATGCCCAGGTAGTCCGCTCGGGTTTCGGTCTGGCCCCAGGGCATCACCACGACCGGCATCACCTCTCGGGGCACCGCCTCGGAGATCGCGATGCGCAAGGCGTTGCCCACATTCTCGTCGCGTCGCGCCAGTTCTTTGGGCGCGACCGCCAACCTGGACGCTGGCGTTGGCGCACTTGGTTGGAGTTCGGGGAAGGAGTCGAACCAAACCAACAGCTCCGAGCGATCGTTGATCATTCGGCTGATGCGCTGGACCGCATCCGCGTCTTTGGCCCTCGCCTCGAATCGGGTCAGCGCCGCGAGCTGCTCTTGCGGCGACGGCTGCGTGCTCCGGCCGATATCCAACGCGCCGCGTTTGGCCCCGCGCTCACGGAGTTCGTCTTGGGCCTGCTGCGCGTTGGGGGCAGTCGTGCCCTCGGACTTGAGGTACCCGAGGTAGTCCTCGGTCATGACGTGGTGGCGCCAAATGGCCTCGGCGGAGAGTGCGCGGACGCCCGCAAAACCAAGGGTGCCCAACAGGAACGTGACAAGGCCCAATGCCCAACCGTGCTGCTGGCGTCGCGCCACGGCTTGCGCGCTCGGCGAGTGCTCGGCCCAGTGATCACCGGAGCGGATCTCGAAGAACGGGTCCCGGTCGATGGCCTCGGCGAAGGCGTCGCCATGGGTGTACTTCTGGAGGAGCGCGTGGGATTGTTCGAGCGCCGCGATTGCCTCGTTTTGTGCCGCCAGTGGGAAGATGTGCTCGGTCTCGGGGAACACGAGGCGCAAGGACTGTGCGCTGCCTTCCTCTTCTAGGCGGGCGCGACGAATGCTGCCCAGCGGCGTGACCGTGATGCGCGTGCCATGAATCTCCACCACGTCGAGCGGCAACAGGTGCGTGCCCTGGAACGCCTGAAGTCCTGCGCGACCGCCAACCCGTCCGCGCGTGTCTGCCCGCGCAAGCAGCACGGCGAGCGCGACCGTTAGGCCGCCCAGCACCACCGCAGGCCACGGCAACACAACGCGACCGAACGGCACGACCACGGCCGCGACGGCGAGCGCGCACAGGCCGACGGCAAATGATCGCGCGCCCCGCGGCGCCAGGCCGTCGAACAGGTTGCGCAAAGACGCGCTGCCCTGCTTGCCCAGCACCGACGCGATGGGTGTGGATCTCGGCGCCTCGCCAGACAGGGCGCGGAGCAAGCGCTCGCGGGAGTAGGCGGGCATGGCAAGCCAGTCGAGCTGCCGCGTCGGTCCCGCGTAGGGCCCGAGGGCCACTGAAGAGATCTCGATGTCCTTGCCACCCTGTCGGTACATGCCTGCTCTCAAGAGTAGACGTTGGGATGGGGCGTTCGGTTCCAAGGCCTCGCAAATTTGAATATCGCGTGGTTTCAGTGACTTACAAAAGTCATTGACCGCGACCTACATGGTGCTACATGACCGCCACCATGAAATTGTACAGCCTCACGGTTCCTTTCTGCATCTCGCTCCTGGCGCTCACCGGCTGCGTGGCTCCCACCGAAG
>JBIKNA010000102.1:0-18481 GCA_044358965.1 Polyangiaceae bacterium | reverse complement strand
CGCCCCAACCTGACTTTCCGCGGCAACGAGATCCTGCGTCGACGAATTGTCCTCGGCCCGCTGCGCGATGCGCTGGGCTGCGCGCCATTGCTGGGCCACGAAGCCGCACTCTCGGCGCCCGAGCAGGCGGAAGTTCGTGCGCGCCTCGAGATCTTGCTGTGGGAGGCCGGTGCAAGCGCCCTCGAAGTGCCGCACCTTGGCCCTTGGCTTTGGGGCGACGCGCGCACCTTCGAAGACATGATTGGTGCGCCCGCCAGTGGCACCCTGCGGGGCCGGGTGGTGGCTGCGCGGTGCCTCGAGGTCAGCGTGCGCGGCATGCCCCCCAGTACAGATCAGGAGCTCGTGGGCAAAACGCTGCGCGTGCTCCAGCCGCTGCTGCTGCACCCGGAGCCTTTGGTGTGGGTCCACGCAGCCCGGGCCCTCGGGCGGCTCACGGGGCCCTTCGAACAAATGGAAGGCACCCTTCTCGACTGGGTGCTGGGCGAGTCGCCTCTCTTGCGCCAGCGCGCCATGACGGCGTTTGCGTCGTTGCCGCGGGAACGACTTCAAATCCTGGGCGGTCAGCTCGGGGCCATCATCGACGACAAGACCCAAGACGCCACGGTGCTGGCGGCACTCGCCGCGGCCACACCGTACTTGTTCTTCGAGCGGCGCGACCTTTGGGACCGCCTGGCAGACCGCATTCTGGCCGGTCACGGCGGCGCCGTGGCGGCGCGCTCGTTGGCACGTGGCCTTTCGTCGCTGTGGCGACGCGGCAACGACCGCGAAGCCATCGAGGCGCCGCTGCGTGCGCTGCGCGAGCTGTCCCGGCGCGCGCAACCCAGATCCCTCGACGAGGCCCGCAGGTACATCGAGGTCATCGCCGTCACCGATGCCGTCGACGACGCCGAGCGCGATCCGTTGGATCTGGAGCGCGGTCTCGAGAATCTGGTGCGCGTCGCCGCGCAGTACGATGACGAAGAGGCCGACGCCCGGGCCGAGCGTTTTGCGCTGGCGGTGTTGCCAACTTTCCTCGAGGCCCAGCGCATTGCGTTGTCCGAGGGGCGCACGCGGCAGCGCGCGGCGGCCATCAATGCCCTCGAAGGCGGCGCCCGGGCGTTTGCCCTGCGCTTGTGGGGGCCGCTTTTGTCCACCCACAGCGCCCACGAGCCCATCCCCGAACCCAAGCTCGAAGAGACCTGGAAGGTGATTGCCCGGGCACCAGCCGAGATCTTGGACTTGGTGCGCGAGCGCAGGCAGGCCGGCGGCCACGACGAAGCCCTGTTGCTGTCGCTCGAGATCTTGTCCTTTCGCTTGGGCGGCTACGCCCTCGATGCGTGCGGCCAAGATGCCGAGCTCGGCCCCGGTCGCGGCCCCACGGCCAACGAGACCTGTCTATGGCTTCGCAAGCTCGATGGCCTGGCCGACGGATCCCGAGAGCTGCCGGCATCGCTCAAAGCAGCCATGAGCTCGCTCCTCTGGCGTCTCGTCGACACCACGCAGGGCACGGCCTTGGGCGAGGTCGATGACGTGCGCTGGTTGGGGCCCTTCGCGGCGTGGTGGGCGCTGGTCATCGATCGGCCCGCCATGCTCGAGCAGCTGGCCACGGCGTTGCCCATGATGGCCGAGGGCGCTCTTTCAAGCTGCTGCACCCGCGCCGAAACCCTCCGCACGTGTCTGTCCGCCGCGAGCGTCGATGGCTCCTGGGGCGACACCGTCGCCGAGGCCATGAAGCAACTGCACGCCGACGAGACCGAACTGGCCGCAGCGCTGTTTGGCTTGTCCCGTGCCCTTGGCACCTTCAGCACCACGGCGGGCCCCAAGGCCAACCTGGAGCCTTCCTGTCTCGAACTGGTGCTCGCGAGCGACAGGCTGTACGCGGCGCTGTCGGATCCGGTCAAGGGCCTGCACCCCGAGAGCCGCGACGAGGCCCAAGACTCCCTTCGCCGCAGCGAGACCGAAAACGCGCCGCGCGTGGCCGCGCTGTTGGCCCGGGCCATTCGTGTCCGGGACCCATCCGTGCTCGACGTGTGGTTTGCCTCCCAGGGTCCTGTTACCCAGACCTTGCTCGAGGCCGCGGTACAAGCGGCCATCAAGCGCACCCCTCCGCCACCTCCGGCCGTCAAACCCAAAGAGAAAAAGGTCTTCGAGGGCTACGAGCTCATGAACGCCCTGGGCGAGGGTGGCATTGGTCGCGTGTGGCTCGTGCGCAAGCCCGGCGCCGACCGGCTCTTCGTGCTCAAGATCCCCAAGGCCGACGTGCTCGAGAGCGCGAGCGACACCGAACGCGAGGGCATCCTCAAGTCGTTCGTCGAAGAGGCAAAGGCGCTGGCAGGGCTCTACCACCCCAACGTCGCCAACATCATCGACCGGGGTGTGTCCGAGAACATGCCCTACCTCGTGCTCGAGTACCTGATCGGCGCGGATCTCAAACAGTACGCCGGCGCGCGGCACATGACCTTGTTCGAGCTGCGGCAAATCGTGCTCGATGCATGCGCGGGTCTTGCTTCGCTGCATGGCGCTGGGCTCGTGCACCGCGACATCAAGCCGGCGAACCTGTGGCTGCGCCTGCCGCTGCAGGGTGGCGAGCGCTTCGACGGAGACAAACACCGGGATCCGGGCATCGTGCCGCCGCTGTCCACGGTGGTCATCGACTTCGGGATGGTGCGTGCAAGCCGCATCGCCGCCGACGCCGCGGGCAAGTTCGTGGCCGGCACCGCGGGCTACATCGCGCCCGAACAGGTGCTCGACCCGGTGGAGCTCGACTACCGCTCGGATGTGTACGCCCTCGCGGGCACCATCTACAACGTGACCACCGGACGCTCGTTCTTCGATGACATCGAGAACAACCGTGATCGGATCTTGGCGCACATGAAGAAAGACCCGCTCGAAGACCCCGAGCGTCTACGAACGTACCCGGTGGGTGTCGCGCGGCTCCTCCGGGCCGCCACGGCCCGCGATCCGCGAGACCGTCCGAGCCCTCTCGAGTTCGGTCGCGCCTTCGCCGCGGCGCTGTAGCGCATGTCTTCCGACGACAACGACAACGACAACGACAAGCGCGCGAAGGTTCGCTTTCGATCGAGCAGCAGCACCGGGTTGCCGCGCCTGCGCGTCATCGGCAAACAGAACGCCCCACTCGATGATCTGTATCACTTCATCTTGAAGGCACGCTGGTCGGCGTTCTTCGCGCTGGTCACCGGCGCCTTCGTGCTCATCAACACCATGTTTGGCATCGTGTACTGGGCCATGCCCGGCGCCATTGCCAACGCGCGCCCAGGCTCCTTCGCCGACGCCTTCTTCTTTAGTGTGCAAACCGTGGCCACCATTGGCTACGGCAACATGAGCCCACAAACGGGCCTCGCACACGTGGTCGTGGGCATCGAGGCGCTGGTGGGCATCTTGTGCACGGCGCTCATCACGGGCATCACCTTCGCCAAGTTTGCCAAGCCAACGGCGCGGGTCTTGTTCTGCGAAAAGGCCGTGGTGGGTCCCCGCAACAAGGTTCCTCATTTGCAGTTTCGCATGGCCAACTGGCGCCACAACGAGCTGGCCGAGGCCCAGCTTCGCGTGATCTTGCTGATGCAGGAAACCACCGTGGAGGGCGAGTCCATTCGTGTACCCCGCGAGCTGAAGTTGGTGCGCGACCGCACGGCCTTTTTCATCCTGAGCTGGACCGCCCTGCACGCCATCGACGAAAGTTCGCCGTTCTACGGCGAAGGCGCCATGGACAAGCTCCGGGCCATGAACGCCGAGATTTTCGTGAGCCTGAGCGGTCTCGACGAGACCATCGGTCAGACCATCCACGCCCGGTACCGCTACAGCCTCGACGACATCGTTTTCAACGCGCGTTTTGCCGATGTGCTCACCACCGGCCCCGACGGCATTCGGACGCTCGACTATCGGTCGTTCCACAAGGTGCTTCCGGTGGCCGCGGCCCCCAAGGAATCCTGAAATGCTCGGTTGACGCGGGGCCCTCTGGCCGTCGATGCTCGCTATCGATGCCGCGCAACGTGATCTTTGTCGCTCCGTTCCCGTCCGAAGTGACCATGCGCTTCGTGCGCGCCACCGCCAAGCTCGACGATGTGCGTCTGCTGGGCGTGGTGCACACCATGCCCGACGACGGCGCCGCGCTGTACCACGATGCCGTCCGCGTGACGGATCCCACGAACCTGGGCGACATGATCGCCGGCATCGAGGTGCTGGTGCGCAGGCACGGTGCGCCGCATCGTATCGTGGGCATCCTCGAGGCCATGATGGTGCAGCTTGCACAGGCCCGAGAGCACTTTGGCATCGAAGGCACCCCGGCGCGCACCGCCGAGCTGTTTCGGGAGAAGGCCCTCATGAAAGACGCCCTGCGAGAGGCAGGGTTGCCCGTCGCCCGACACCGCTTGGTGCACTCCGTAGCCGAGGCCAACGCCTTCGCCGACCTCGTGGGCTTGCCGTTGGTCATCAAGCCCCCCGCGGGCATGGGCGCCAAGGCAACGTTCCGCATCACCTCGCTGGAGCTGTTGGGGCAGGCGCTACGCAGTCTTGGCGTGGGCCCCCAGGAGCCCATCTTGGTCGAAGAGATGTTGCGGGGCACCGAGCACAGCTTCGAGACCATCACCATCGGCGGCGAGCCTCGGGTTTGGTCTCTTGCGGACTACCAGCCAGGCTGCCTCGAAGTGCTCGAGAACCCTTGGATCCAGTGGGCCTGCATACTGCCCAAAGAGCTCGACGCTGCGCACTACCAAGACGCCAAAGTCGCCGGCATCGCCGCCATCAAGGCCCTGGGGCTCAAAGACGGCATGACGCACATGGAGTGGTTTCATCGCAAAGATGGCTCGTTGGCCATCGGCGAGATCGCCCAACGCCCGCCGGGAGGCCAGCTCTTGCACATGACCGGCGCCGTGCACGACATCGACATCTACCGGGCCTGGGCCCGCTCGGTGATCGACGGCGAACTCGATGCCCCGTGGCACCGCAAGTACGCCGCCGGCACCGCCTACATTCGCGGCATGGGCCGGGGCCGCGTGGCCAGCGTGCGGGGTGTGCGCGAGACCCACGAAGCCATCGGGCCTTGGCTCGTGGAGGCCAAACTGCCCACCATCGGCGCCCACAAGAACGACAGCTACGAGGGCGACGGCTACGTGATGGTGAAACACGAGAGCACCGCGAAGGTGCAAGAGATGATTCGCACCATCATCGAGACCATCAAGATTCAGTACCTGCCCTAAATCGCCGAGCACGGTCTTCGATCAAGCTCAGCGATTGAGCTTCCTTCGTTCCTCCGGACGCGGGTCCTCCGCGCCGAAGGCATCGCCGCTGGGGCCCACCTCCTAGTTCGGCTTCCAAGCCCAAAAGGAGATCGGGGCCTGACCGTCGAATCGCGCTCGGTCATTTCGTGCCGCTCATCCGACGGAACCCAAAACGAGCGCAAGCCCGGCCCTCGTGCTACGAGGCGCCCATGGTTCGTCGTCCCCTCGCCGTGGCCCTTCTTTTGTCGGGCGTCGCCGCTCTTGCGTCCTCCTGCTCCAGCACATCTTCGTCGCCTGCCGCCGATGCCGGCGCCGACGCGGGCCCGCAAGTCGCTGTGCCGGACGCAGCCCCAGAGCCCACGGACGCAGCCCCGGAGCCCCAGCCCGACGCGGCCCCCATCGACGCCGGCCCCGATCCTCTGCTCGGTTGCACGCGTGATCCGGGGCCTCCGGCCCTCACGGTGGACGCGAACTCCCCAACGGATCCCATCGGCGGCGCCGACAAGTTCACCTTGGACAAAGCACTCGAGGGCTTCCCCGCTGGCACCGGCAAGCTCACAGCTTCGATTCGGACAGAGTACGGGTACATCACCTGCGAGCTGTTCGCCGACAAGGCCCCCATCTCCGTCGCGAACTTCGTTGGCCTTGCGCGGGGCACGCGCCCGTTCAAAGGCAAGACGGGCTGGACCTTCGGTAGGTTCTACGATGGCCTCATCTGGCACCGGGTCATTCCAGACTTCGTGATTCAAGGCGGAGACCCGCTGGGCAAAGGCACCGGCGGCCCGGGCTACAGTCTCATCGAAGAAAACCACGTCGAGGAACCCACGGGGACCTTGGCCATGGCCGCCAGCGACGTGCCGAGCGGAAGCCAGTTCTACGTGGTCGTGGGCACGGGCCCCGCGGCCGACTACAACGTCTTTGGCATGTGCAACACGCAGGTCGCCGTTGCCATTGCCGGCGTTCCGCGCGGCGCGGGCGACAAGCCCAAGACCCCGGTTCACATGGAGCGCATCGAAATCGGTCGCTGCCCGTAGTTGCGTACACGGGCTGGGTCTGCTCTCGGGTGCGTCTACCTTTGCTCGGCGTCGCCTGCCCCGTGGGCGAGCCACGCCGCGAGGGTTCGACGTTCGCCCAAGGCATCGAGTTCCGCAGCAAGGCTCTCGCCGTTGCCCCAGACAACCTCGGCCTGCTCCGCGCGTACCGCCTCCGTGACGATGTCGCAGTGCAGTCCAGCGTCACGCTCGGCGTAGAACCCGTAGGAGCGACAGGCCACCGGGCGTGCGTCGTACACCAAACATGCGCCGTGCTCGCGGTCGAGCAGCGGGCAGATCACCGGCCCCGCTGCGGACTCGAGGATGCGCGCACGCACCGCTCGTTGCGTGGCGGGGGAAAGCTCGCCCAGGGCCACGGCAAGGCGTTCCCACTCCGCCGCCGAGATCATGGGCTGATGCGGCAGCGAGCGGCAGCATAGATCGCACCCCTTGGCGCAGGGCCAGAACGGGTGCGCCTGCTCGATGGCCGCGGAACGCGCGAGCACCTTGGCATCGATGAGGGGCAACCTGCGGCGCGCAGAGTCCATGCGGGCTCCCCGGCGTCTACGCAAGCACCGGTAGCGCGCGGCGTGCCGCGGCCCCTGCGGGTTCTTCGTCGGCTTGGGCCCGGGTGGGCTCGGACTCTTGGGCCAGAACGCGCTCGCGCGCCACCCGCGGATTCTCGGCGACAGCCAGGGCAAGCAGGCGCTTACCTTCGCGGAACACGATGCGCTCTTGGTGCCAGCGCGCCAGCATCGCCTCGAATTCGCCATCGCCCAGCGCCGGGAACGCGGCCCGGAGCTCGCTGATGGTGCGCGACTTCATGCAGAAGGTGTACGCCTGAGCCTCGACGCCACGCAGCACGAGCGTGCGTGCCCACGGCAACTGGGCCACGAGCGCATTCGTGTAGCCCAGCGACTCGTACAACGGGGCCAGCTGCCCACGGCGGTCGTAGATGCGCAAGAACGACGCGCCAGTGCGGTACGAGAGGTACGGCTTGCGGACAATTTGCGTGGGCCGCTCTTGAAGGAAACGCTCACAGAACGTGCGGACCGCACTCCAGTCGGCGGGCGTCTCGTCGAAGTCGAAAGACAGGTCGAACAGCTTGAGCGACTGGTTCACTTCTTGCGGCAAGATGTCGGCGAACATCTGCCGGTTCCGCACGTTCTTGATGGGAAACTCGCCCTGGAGACGGAACACGGTGCTGTCGCGCCCCAACGCGAAGGTGACCGGGTTGAGCGGATCGAAGCACACGGCGTAGTCGAGCAAGATTTGGAGCGTCTCGTCGACCTCGGCCTGCGTGGCGCCGGGGAAGTCTAGAATCAGGTTCCCGAAGTGCGAGATGTCGAGCTCTCGCAGGTACCGCATGGCCTGAAGGTTCTGCATGGCCGTGGTGCCCTTGCCGATGCGCCGCAGGTACGACGACGACAACCCCTCGATGCCCACTTGCACGAGCTCGAGGCCCACATCCCGCAGGCGCACCCACTCGAGTGGCGTGACGTTGGCGCGCATCTCGTGAAACAACTCGAAGTCGTGCCCCGAGGCTTCGATGGCGCGCACCAGGTCGAGCACCCCTTTGTGGCGAATGATGTTGTCCAAAAAGAACACGCGGGTGTTGGCGTAACGCTCGCTGAGCGAAACCATTTCTTGGGCCACACGCTCGACGGTCTTTTCGCGGTACCCCTTCCACTGCAAGTTCAGGTTGCAGAAGTAGCAGGTGTCTTTGGCATTGCCCGTGCGGCCGATGCGGTCCCACCAGCAGCCCCGAGACCCTTCGAGCGGCACGTACCAGTCGAGGGGCATGCCCAGCTCTTGCACCTGCGTCACGTATTCGTCGTAAGAGGGCATCGGCAAGGCGTTGAGGTCTGGCACCTCCCACATCTCTGCGCCGGCGTGCAAGCGATGGTGCGTGCGCTGCGAGACAACCCCCTTGAGCGCGTCCGCCGCGTCGAGATCTCCGGCCCCCAAGGCCGTGACCAAGGCATGCATAGGAAGCTCCCCTTCCCCCTGAACGATGTAGTCGACGAAGGGGTAGAGCCCGAGCACCGAAGGCCCCACGGCGCTCGAGACGGTGGAGCCGCCGAGCACGATGGTGAGCTTTGGGTTCTTGGCTTTGGCAGCTTTGGCAAACGCCAGGTTGGCCCACAGTTGGCCAAAGCAGGTGGTGAGCCCGACGACTTCTACGTCGGCCACGCGAGCGGCAGCCTCTTCGATGCTCTCTTGCAGCGAGGACATCAGGTGTCGCACGGTGCGCTCCACCGCAGCGGCGTCGCTGGGGTCCGGAAGCCACGGAGGCAGGTTGCGCTGGTCCGGAAACCTTGCGATCAACTTCTTGAGCTGCTCGATGAGAAAGGGCACCGCGGCGTCACGTTGCTCGGGATACACGCACGGGATGAACGCGGCCTCGCCCGTGGAGTGGCCCGCTTCGGCAATGAACTCGTACAGCTCGACGCCAACTTTGGGAGCAACGCGGGTGTATTCGAACAAACAGCGCACGTCCCAGGAGGGTTCCCGCGCGCGCAGAAACGAGCCAAGGGCGGCGACGGCCGCGCTCGGGCGGTGAAGGACAGACCACGGGAGGGCGACCAAAGCGATCTTCATGACGAGGCAAAGAGGAACCTGTTTTGTGCCGGGTCCCAGGCCTCAAGGCTACCCCCAGGCGGCCACCGCCCGCAACGCGGGGTCCGCGGGGCCGAAACAGGCGGCAAATGTGCCCAACATTCGACGACCCCCGCTGCGTCCATTAGGGTAGATACCAACGGGGAATTGATGGATCCGCGGAGCCAGGAAGAGGACGACGATTCGGCGCTGGCCCGCGCGCGCGTGGGCACCGTCGTCCGCGGCAAGTACCGCATCGATCGGGTGCTCGGCACGGGCGGCATGGCCACGGTCTACGCGGCGACGCATCGGAACCAGGCCGAGTTCGCCATCAAGATGTTGCACCCAGAGCTGTCGCGCCGCAAAGAGATCAGCGCGCGGTTCCTCCGCGAGGGCTATGCGGGCAACTCCGTCAAACACCCTGGCGCAGTGCTGGTGGTCGACGACGACACCGCCGAAGACGGCTCGGCTTTTCTGGTGATGGAGTTCCTGCGCGGTAACTCCGTCGAAGACTTGTGGGAGCGTCACGGCCGCAAGTTGCCCCTCACCGCAGTGCTCGCCCTCGCCTGGGAGCTGCTCGACGTGCTCGCCGCCGCGCACGACAAGGCCATCGTGCACCGCGACATCAAGCCCGCAAACCTGTTCGTCACCCAAGACGGGCAGTTCAAGGTGCTCGACTTTGGCATCGCCCAGGTCCGCAACATGGCCACCACGAACGGCAGCATGGCCACGCAGGCTGGCACGGTATTGGGGACTCCGGCCTTTATGGCGCCCGAGCAAGCCCTTGGGCGCGCACAAGACATCGACGGCCGCACGGACTTGTTCGCCGTAGGCGCCACGCTGTTCGTGCTGCTGACCGGACGCCTGGTGCACCCCGGCGAGAACGGCAACCAACTCTTGATCATGGCGGCGACCTCACCGGCGCCGCCGCTGTCCCAAGTGCTGCCCGACATCCCGGCGCCGGTCGCGCGGCTCATCGACGTGGCTCTGGCCTTCGATCGCGCAAACCGATGGCAGAGCGCGAGCGACATGCGTGAAGCCGTCCGCGAAGCCAACCTGGCCGTCTTTGGTCGCATCCCCAGCCGCGAGCCGCTGGCCACGCTCGTGGGCGCCCGGGCACACCTCGAGAACGCTGCAACGGGCGGCAACATCACCGCGATTAGCGACGAGGCCATCGCCCGCGCAAGCTCCAACAAGCCCCCGGCCATCCCGCAAACCAACACCCCCGTCACCATGGGGGCCACGGACATCAAGATCCCCACGCGCTCCTTGGCCCCGTTCTTTGCCGGCGGCGCCCTGCTCGCGTTGCTTCTTGTCGGCGGCGCGGTGCTCTTTGGGTCAAAGGTGTATAGCGCACGCAAAGACGAACGGGCCCGCAACACCTCGGCGAGCACGGAAGCCCCGGGTGGCGCGGCGTTGCCACCGACGGGGAGCCCTCCTGTGCCCCCGCAGGGGAGCGCCAGCGTGTCGGCTGCTGCCCTCACAGCTTCTTCTACAGGTGCCCCCACGGCGAGCACCCCCGCACCGCCCACCCCTGCTGCGAAAGAGCCGACGCCAACACCCGCGCCCACACCATGTGCCCCACCCCGCGGGGGTCCGAGTGCGGCACCCGCGCCGGCGCTCTCGGCAAAGCCGGGGCCCAGCACGCCCGTCACGGATTGTGCTATCCCGTACGTCCTTAACGCCGACGGGAGCAAGAAGTGGAAGACCGAGTGCCTAGGCAAAAAGCAGTGACGCGGGCGTGGCTTCGCTCGGCCACGCTCTTTTCGTGCGTCGCGGCAATGTTGCTTTCGGCTTCCACCGCTCGGGCCGAGGGCCCCAGCCTCGAAGAATGTGTGGCTGCCAACGAAAAGTCCGTGCCACTTCGCAAGGCCGGTAAACTGCGCGAGGCACGGGCTGGGCTGCTTCGCTGCTCTGCCGCCAGTTGTCCCGCCGCGGTGCGCGACGACTGCATCGCCGAAGCCACGCGCCTCGACCGCGCGGTGCCGTCACTGGTGTTCGCGGTCAAAGACCCGGCGGGCAACGACCTGACGGCGGTGCGCATCACCATCGACGGGCAGCCGTTGGCCGAGCGCCTCGACGGCGCAGCCATCGACGTCGACCCTGGCGAGCACGTGTTCGTGCTCAGCGCCCAAGGGCAGTCGGTGGAGCGAAAGCTCCTGGTCCGCGAGGGAGAGAAGGGCCGTCGCGAAGCGTTCACCATTGGGCCGGCGGCGGGCACCAAAGCGCCCGGCGCCTCGGGGCCAACAGCCACCCCCAGCGCCGATGGCGGCTGGAGCACGCAAAAGACGGCAGGCGTGGCCCTCTTGGGCTTCGGTGTCGTCAGCATCGGCGTGGGCAGCGTGTTTGGCGTGTTGGCCGGCAGCTCCTGGGACAGCGCCAAGACAAAGTGCGGCGCAGGTTGCGCCCCGGGCTCCCCCGCCTACGCCGACAAAGACAAAGCCGACACCAACGCCACGGTGGCCAACATCGGCTTCGGCGTCGGCATTGCTTCGCTCATCGCCGGTGGTGTGCTTTGGTACCTCGCGCCCGCCAGCAATGCCCCCAAGGCCGCCCGCATCACTCCCCTCGTGGGCAACGGCATGCTGGGCCTTGGCGCCCAAGGAGCGCTCCCATGAAACTCGCGCATGTATTCGCAGCGGCCATGGCCATGGCCTGTGGGATCTCGGCACTCGGCGCCTGCCAAAGCATCCAGGGCATCGGCACCTTGCCGTCCCTCGATGGCGGCGCCACCGGCACCGACGGCGGGTCCTCTGCGTGCACCCTCAAGGGCACCTGCACGGCCTTCGAAACCACGGTCCCCAGCACGGGGCAGCGAGCGTGTTTGCCTCAAGGCCAGTGCACGCCCACGGACACGTCGAACTATGCACCGCGCTGGGCAGCGCCCTTGCAACGTACGGAGAGCTGCACCAACGCCCAAATCGACAACGCCTTCTTGCTTTGTCTCGGAAGCGCCGCCGGCGACGAAGAGGAATGCAACAACTGGTTCGCCGATGTGGCCAACAAAGGCTGCGCGTCGTGCCTGCGCACCTCACCGGGGCAGAGCCCCAGCGGCGCCTTCATCGGCTACGGCGCCTTCGCCCAGATCAACCAAGGGGGGTGCGTCGCCTTGTCGTCTCCGTGCAACGACAGCTGCGCCCGCGCCATCGGCGCTGCGGCGGATTGTCGGCATCATGCCTGCGAGGTCGAGGCTGGCGGCACCTGCGATCCCTCGAACGGCGTGTCCGACGAGGAGATCGCCAAGTGCTTCGCCCGCGCCGGCTCGGGCCCCAACTGCGCCTGCAGCGAGCTCTTCAGCACCGCGCAGGCTTGCTACGCCAAGCTCGACACTTCGACGCAAGCGTTGTGCAACGCGCAGTCCGAGGCCGACTTCCTCCGCATCGCCAAGTTCATGTGTGGCCCGTGCACGAACTAGGCCCTATACCCTTGCCTTAGCCATGCCCAAACCCTCCGCAGAACCGACGCTCACCGGCTGGGGCCGTATCCCCGAAAAGGGCCGTGAGCTGCTCTCCGAGAATCTCGAGAAGCTCACGCTCGGCGCAAGCTTGTCCCGGGGCCTCGGTCGCTCCTACGGCGACTCGTCGCTTCCGGCGACCCCCGACGACCGCGTCGCCGGCACGCGCCTGGCCAATCGCCTTCTGGGCTTCGACGAGAACACTGGCGTCATCCGCGCCGAGGCGGGCTTCACGCTGGTCGAACTCAACCGCATCTTCATGCCTCGAGGCTGGTTCACGCCGGTCACGCCGGGCACCAAGTTCGTCACCGTGGGCGGCATGGTCGCAAGCGATGTCCACGGCAAAAATCACCACGTCGAGGGCTGCTTTGGCGCACACGTTCGTGCGCTCAAGATGCGCCTCGCCGACGACAGCGTGGTGGAGTGCACCCCCGAGCGCGATGCCGACTTGTTCTACGGCACCATCGGCGGCATGGGGCTCTTGGGGCACATTCTCGAGGTCGAGTTCACCCTCCAGCGCATCCCCACGCAGTGGATCTGGATGGAGAGCGAGCGTGTGCCGGACATCGACTCGTTCTTGGGGGCGCTCAACCACGCGGCGCCCCGCTGGCCCATGACCATGGGCTGGATCGACTGCCTCAGCAAAGGCAGCTCCATGGGCCGCGGCATTCTCATGGCCGGTCGCTGGGCAATGCCCACGGAGGCCAAGGGCCCGCCGCCCCAAGACAAGCCGCAGATCACCTTCCCCTTGGACTTGCCCAACTGGGCCCTCAACAACGTCACCGCGGCGCTGTTCAACACGGCCTACTACTGGAAGCACCTGCCGCACAAAGAGGCCGGGCTCGTCTCCCCAGAGACGTTCTTCTACCCCCTCGATGCCATCTTGGAGTGGAACCGCGGCTACGGCTCCCGAGGCTTTACGCAGTACCAGTGTGTGATCCCTCGGCGCGCCGGTGCCCCGGCGGTCCGCGATTTCATGCGACTGCTCACCAAACTCGGCGGCGCATCTCCCTTGTGCGTCATCAAGGACTGCGGCCCCGAGGGCAAGGGCATGCTCTCCTTCCCGCTCGAAGGCACGAGCATCGCCATCGACATGGCGGTGTCCCCAGAGCTGCAGGGCATCATCGACAACCTCAACGCGTTCGTCATCGAGACGGGCGGTCGCATCTACCTCACCAAAGACCGCTTCACGCGCCCGGAAGACTTTCGGGCCATGGAGCCACGCTTGCCGCAGTTTTTGGCAACGCGCGACAAGTGGGACCCCAAGCGCAAATTGCGCAGCGCACAATCCGTGCGCTTGTTCGGAGACAAAGCATGAAGGTCGTGGTTCTGGGTGGCACGCAAGGAATGGGGCGCGCCATCGCGCAACGCTTGGCCGCGCGCGGCGACGACGTGTTCATCTTGGGCATCGGCGAGAGTGATCTCGAGCGAAGCGCGCAAGACCTGAAGGCGCGGCACCCGCAGGGCAAGAGCCTCGGCTGGGGTGTGCTCGACCTCGAGAAGCCCGAGACCTTTGCGTCGGCGCTCGACGCCGCCGACAAAGCCCTAGGCGACTTCGACACGGTCATCGTCACTGCTGCGCTCTTTGGCACCCAAGACGCCCTCGAAGCAGACATCGAGTTCACCCGGCGCCTTGTCACGGTCAACTACGCCAACACCCTCGTGTTCTGCGAGCACGCACGAAAGCGCATCTTGGCCCGGGGCGGCGGCCGCCTCGTGGTCTTCTCGTCTGTCGCCGGCGATCGCGGACGCAAACCCGTGGCCATCTACGGCTCCACCAAAGCTGGCCTCACGCACTACCTCGAGTCCCTCGACCACAAGTTCCACGCCGAAGGGCTCCACGTCCTGACGGTGAAACCAGGGTTCGTCAAAACAGGCATGACCGCGGGCCTGAAGCCACCGCCCTTTGCCGGCGAGCCCGACCAGGTGGCCGCCGACGTGGTGAAGGCCATCGATGCGGGCAAGCCGGTGCTCTACACGCCTGGCATGTGGGCCCTGGTCATGCTCGTCATTCGCTGGCTGCCGCGCTTCGTCATGCGCAAGATCGGCTTCTAGGCCCCTCGCGCTCTACACCAGCGCCAAGGCACACCGGCAACCGGTGCCGTGTGCCGTTTCCCGTCAGCGTCCGGACAAGAACCGGATGCGCTGGAACAGAGGCTCTGGAGTGTTCTTGACCACCGGCATGATGCCCGCCCAGAACGACGGCACGTAGGCCTCGGGCACGCCGCGGTCCATGGCGGCAACGATGTCTTTGGCCACACCCTCGGGTCGCCCAAAGAGCGCGTTCTTTGGGTGGTCCGTGGTCATGGGCGTGTCCACGGGACCAAGCTTCAGCGTGGTCACCTTCACCGCCGAGGCGTACAAGCGCGAGCGGACCCCTTGGAGGTAAATGTTGAGCGCGCCTTTGGCAGCGCCGTAGGTGTAGTTGCGCGGCCGCCCGCGATCGCCCGCCACCGAGGTGATCACCCCAATGGTGCCGGCTCCCTTGGCCTCGAGATAGTTGGCGATGGGCACGAGCAACGCGACGACGCTCAAGAAGTTGGCGGCAAAGATCCGTTCGGCCTCGCCGTAGCTGCGCTCACTTTCGAGCTGGTCGCCCAAATCGCCATGCGCAATGAGCACCGTGTCGAGGCCGCCGAGGGCCCCGATGGAGGCCTCGACCACCGTCTCGGCCTCTTGGGTTCGGGTCAGATCCTGCACCTGCATGGTGCTCTGGCCCCCAAGCCGTTCGTGAAGGTCTGCGAGCTTCTGGGGGTTTCGGCCCACAAGGTGCAGGCGATCGCCGCGCTGGGCGTGAATCTGCGCCACGTGCTGTGCAATGGCGGAGGTGGCACCAACAACGAGCACTCGCTTCATGAGCGGGAGACCGTACGCGATTTGGCCTGAAAAGTGGGACGCGGAAGGACACACGGGTATCCAAGGCAGGCGGAATCATTCCGGTTCCGTTGGACGCGACGGGCTGGAGACGGGGCCTTTGTTGCCCCCCGGCTTGCGTTCTTCGGCGGCTGCGGCAAAGTGGCGCCAGTCCGGCAAGGGTCGGGCAGAAAGCGGTAACTCCTGTCATGCCCTCCGCGCCTCCCCTGCCCGGCCAAGCCCCGAACGCCGCGCAGCTCACGACGCCACTCGCAGGCTCCGTTGCGGGCGCCACTATCGCAGGAACCGAAGAGGTGAGCGCGCTCGACATCCTGTCGGCCGAAGACGTGCTTCGCATGGCCGATGCGCAGAGCCAGAGCAGGCGGGAGCCCGTCCCCGTCGAACTGTCGTCCCAAGACCTCGAAGACGTGACGGACGAAGACACGGCGGCTTCCACAATGGCGGCCATCGCCGCTGCCCCACTGGTCGCCGGGCCCGCTACAGCGCTGGCCGACGACGAGCTCGCCACCCAAAAGCGCCCCTCACTGTCCGAGTCGCAGGCCGCGGCAGCCGTGAGCCAAGCCGACGACGACCTCGCGACGGAGCGCCGCCCTTCGCTCTCGATGGAGCAGGCCGAGGCCCAGCTGGCGCAGACCGATGCCCCCCGCGCCCCCGGCGTCACCAGCACCGCCAAGATGCCGGCCTACGCATCCGACAGCCGGATCCCAAGCTCCATCGCCCCCATGGCGCTCGACGCCGAGACACCGTCGCACCGTGGCGTATCCATGGCCACCATGAAGCTCCGCGTCGACGCCGGCCTCCCGGCACCGCTCAGCGAGCGCGCCCTCGTGGGGATGGTTGCCGGCTGTGCGCTGCTGGGCCTCATGTGCACTGCATCTCTGGGGGCCTACCTGCTGCGTGGCCGCAGCAATGTGCAATCTGCACAGATGGGCCTCGTGGCGAGCCCGCCCACGGGAGAGCTTTTGGCCGCGCCGGCTGCAGCCCCCCTGCCTGCCGAGCCACAAGTGGCCCCGCTGCCGGAGCCGCCCGCACCCGTTGTCGTTCAGGTGGCTCCGGTGCCGGCACCGGTCGCTCCCAAGGCCTCGCCCGCGCCGGTCAAACCTGTGGTCAAGGCTGCCCCGACCTCCGCAAAGGCCACGCCAAACCAAAACATCACGGCCGCAGCGCCCAAGCCCGTTGTTGCGCCCCCCGCGGCGGCGCCAGCCCTTGGCGGCACCAAGAGCGCGGCGCCAGCCCTTGGCTCCGTACGGCTCCCCGCAGGCAGCAACGCCGCCGAAGTGGACGGCAACGTCCAGCGCGCCACCAACGGTGTGCTCGTGCTCACTTGTGGAAAGCACCGCATCAAGGTTGCAGGCCGTCCGCAGCGCTTGCTCGACGTTCCCTGCGGCAAGACCACGGCGATGTAGGGCCAGCGCTGGCCAGTGCACGGCCAACCCCACTGACTCGACCGTGTTGGGGCGACGGGTCTCCGGAGCCGCGAACGAGTGCGTCGGCACCCTAAGCGTGCCCGTGCCCGTGCCCCTGCCCGGACAAACTCGATTGGGCGCCGTGTGGTCCCGTAGGTCCGTCGGGGGCAAGCGACCTCCCATCGATCCGGAGCGGGCTACCCGAGATCGGGCACGAGCACGGGCACGCGTAACGCGGAGGATTCGCCTCGCGAATCTAGGGACGCACCCTAGCGCGGCAAGATACCCCTGCGGCGAATCATCTCGGAGAGCGTGGTGCGATTGACCCCCAAGAGCAGGGCTGCGCGGTTCTTGTTGCCCGAGGTGCGACTGAGCGCCTGCTCGATCAAGTGGTTCTGGTAGCGCTCGATGGCCTGCCCCATGTCCAAGCCCGTCTCCGGAAGCAACGCGGGGAACTTGGAGCTTCGGCGCTTCCATCGGCCCGGGTCTCCGGTCGGGAGCGACGGTCGAAACGACGGCCGGAGCGACGGAGGCCGCTCGCTCGTCCGGCCACCGGGGGACTCCGACGCGCGGCGACGCCCAGCATCGGAGAAGAGATCCGACTCGCCGATGAGCTCGGCTTCGGCCACCCACACCGCGCGCTCGATGCAGTTGCCGAGCGCGCGAATGTTGCCCACCCACGGGGACCTTTTCGTGGCGAGCATGGCCTCGGGCGTGAACCCGACCAAGTCTGGCCGCCCAGCGATGCGCTGGTAGCGCTGGAGAAAATACTCGGCGAGCACTGGGATGTCGTCGGGCCGCTCGCGCAGGGGCGGGAGTCGCACGTGGACCACATTGAGTCGAAAGTACAGGTCTTCGCGGAAGGTCTTTCGTCGCACCTCGAGCTCGAGATCGCGATTGGTGGCCGCCACCACGCGAATGTCGCAGCGGAGCACGCGGCTGTCGCCCACGGGCACGTACTCTTTCTGCTCGAGCAGACGGAGCAGCTTCACCTGCACCGCTGGCGCAAGTTCGCCGACTTCGTCGAGGAACAGTGTCCCGCCTTCGGCGGCCGCGACCAAGCCTTTGCGAGGACCAAGTGCCCCGGTAAACGCACCGCGGGCGTGGCCGAACAGCTCGGACTCGGCGAGTTCTGCGGGGATGGCACCACAGTTGACCGGAAGCAGCGGGCCGTGGCGACGCGCACTCGCGTCGTGCAGCGCCGCCACCATGCTCTCTTTGCCCGTGCCACTCTCGCCAGTGACGAGCACCGTACACGAGGACGGCGCCACACGATCGACGAGCTTCAGCGCCTGACGAAGCGCCGGGGCGTCACCCACGATGTCGCCACGACTGGTCGTGCGGCACGGGAAGCGGTTGTCCACTGCCGTGCTGGCTTCTTCTGGGAACAAGTCCCGGTCACTCGGCTCTTCGTCGCTCATGAATTTTGTGCGGTCTCATGACCATGGATCGCTGATCCCCCATCGCCAAGTCGTGAAGTGTGCTGTGCCTTCGCTTTGGGCGGAGATGTGCCTACGTGTCCGCAGGGCCAGCGCGACGCGCTCACGTGCAGGGCGAGGGGCGAGAGCCCTCGCGCGGATCATCATCGCTTGAACAGTGCGTTGGCGCCTCGGCTGTGGCGTGTTTGCCGCGCGCGAAGGTGCACACCGGGGCGCCGGCACGGGCGAATTCCAGCACTTGCATGCGGCATACGCCTTGCTGCCATGTTCCGTGCGACATCGGTCTCCGGCGTCCGAGCCCAAGGGAGTGCGACATGAAAGTTCAACCGTCCGCGGCAAAGATCAAAGCCAAAGAGGGCCGCCCGGGGCTCGTACCCAAGGGCCCCGAAGGTCATGCAGCCGACGACGCGGGTCGCACGCTGCGCTCCGGCGAACTCCAGAAGGTCGCCAAACATGCCATCGC
>JBIKNA010000468.1:0-5680 GCA_044358965.1 Polyangiaceae bacterium | reverse complement strand
CCCTTGAGGGAGTGGGCGCGGTGCTCGAAGGGGTGCTCCGTGGACTTGGGTCGAATGCCCAGCACACCGGCACACGCGGCCAGCAAGAGCGCCATCACCAACAGCAACGAGCGTCTCATCGTGGCGCCCCTTCGAAGTGGTAGCTGAGCCGGGCGATACCTTGGATGACCTCGGCCGATGGCCCCTGCGAGGCTTCGACGCCGGCGGCGATCTCCCACTGCGGCACCGGCCGGTAGCCGAGCGCGCCGAGCGCCCACGGCCATACCGTCCCCCGACCCTGCGGGCGATCGGGCATCACGAGCTCGAGCTCGGCGCCGATGCGAAACCGCGCGCCCACGGGCACCGAAGCGATGGCCCGGGTGCCCGTCCAACGCGCATCGCCAAAGTACACGCGCCGGGATTCGAGACCCAGGGTGCCCACGAAATCGTCATCGAGCGCCAGGGTCACGCGCGCGGCCCCCTGCGCCCCTACGGTGTCTCCTTGGGTCTGGCCGCTACCGGTGCCCAAGAGTTCGAGGCGCGGGAACGCGCGGTACCGAAGTGTGGAGCCCACGCTCGTGGCTGCGTAGTCGCCGAGCACCGAAAACAGCGACGTGCTCGGCAACATGCGCCCGGGGGACCTGTGCGTCATAAACAGTTCTACGCGGGCGTCTTGCGTATGTGCGCCCACCGAAGCCAAGGCGTCGGTGATGCCGAGTTGGGTCAGATCGTAAGCTCCCCTGGCCGCCGCCGTAAGCCAAGGTAACGGATACAGCGCGAGATCAACGCCGGCTTCCTCGTCCGCGCGGGCGCCGTCGCGTCGGCGTTGCAAGTAGCTTACCCCGGCGCTCATGCGCTCGCCGAAACGCTGCGCGATCCGTCCGCCCGCGGCCCAATCAAAGGACCGGTATTCGAACTGCCGGACCACCGGCACCCCGCCAAAGACCTCGAGCGTTGTGGCGTTTAGGAAGCGCGCTGTGCCGCGCACTCCATCAATGTGAATGGGTCGAACGGCGCCCGACGACACCAACAGGCGCCCCGCACGGAACTCGGACCCACTGGTCACATCGCGCATGCGCACGCTCAGCGTGAGCACGTCGCCGGTGACCACGGAGGTGGACCCGACGCCGAGCCAGGTGACGGTCTCGACGTCGACCCATGGACGATGTTGGTCTTCTCCCCGAAGCACGAGCAAACCGGCCGCGGTTGGCGCGCGGGATTGTACGAGCGCATCGCCTCGAAGCCGCAACGGCTCGGCTTGTGCATGTGGAGCGGCCATGACGACGAATGCCCCGAGCGCGAGGCAATGGATCAGAAGTGGCCGGGCCGTTGTCATGGAGCGCGCGTCGTAGTGTCCAGCCCCTTTGCCGAGCTCGGCTTGATGGGCGGACTCGCTGCTGCAAGCACAACCTGCGCCGCCGTGATTCTGCTCACCTACCTGGTCCGAAGACCGGTGTTGTCGGGGCACACCAAGCTTTGGTTGCTGCTCGGGCTCGGGGTGCTGCCGATTTTTGCAGCCGGGTCCGCAAATCTCGCGGGGTTCAAGGCCACCCAATCGCGCAACTTTTGCGGCTCATGCCACGTGATGACCCCCCACGCCGAGGACTCCGAGAACCCCGCCAGCACCTCCCTGGCGGCGGTGCACGCTCGCAACGAGGTCTTCGGTCACGACAATTGTTACACGTGCCACAAGGACTACGGCATGTACGGCTACGCGCTCACCAAGATCGGCGGCATGCGCCACGTGTACATGTACCTGACGGAGTATCACTCGATGCCGCTCGAACAATCGCGGCACGACATCCGCATCATGAAGCCCATGCCCAACAGCAACTGCATGGGGTGCCACACCACGCAGGCACCGCGCTGGAACGCCATCGGCGATCACGCGTCGTCACTGGCGCAGGTGCAATCCGGACAAGTCTCCTGCGCCAGCGCGGGGTGCCACGGCTACGCGCACCCCGTCACCAAGCTCGGCCGCGAGCTCCAGCCCGACGGAGGTGCCAAGTGAAGCTCAAGCTGCCCGACAGCGAGAAGTTGCTCCGCGCGGCGTGCGTGCTGTCGCTCATCGCGCTGCCCATGATGCTGTGGTCGGTGTTCGATCCCACCGTGTGGCCCGTGATGTTGGCGCTCACCGTGGGGCAAGGTATCGGCACGTTGGGGTTCGCACTCTTCGTGGTGGTGGTCGTGCGGGATCTGGGGCTCCGACGCAAGCTCGAGGGTGATTCTTCGTCGGCGCCGTGACGGGCCCCAACTGCTGAATGCCAGGAACCTGCACCTGTCTTCGGCAGCGCTTACCCCGGGTCTGCGTACGTCGGTCGGACATCTCATCGTCCTCAATCTCGCCTTTTTTGCTCGCGTCGTCGGCGATGCGCACCGTCGGCGCAAGGATCTCCCGCAGGGTATCGAACACCGGCCTGGGCACGATGTGATCAGCGATGGATACGACCATCGTGCGGACTCTCGAATGGTACCGGGTAGTCGGGCTACGCCCTCATCCGCGGCCACCGCTCACTTTGCTGGGGGCGGCGTTGTGTCGTTCGGGCGCTTAGCCAGACATGCCGCCAGGGGCGCAGCCAACTCGGGCGTCGGCGCGACGGGATCCGCCGCCAAGTCTTTGCCGGTCTGCCCAGGCACCGCACTGCGCCACACCCACCGGGCCCTCCCCCGCACGTGAGACCGAGGGACACCTGCGCCGCGCCCACCAAACCACAGGCGAGAGTCGTAGCTGTTGTTCCGGTTGTCGCCCAGCACCCACGTCTCGCCCGGTGCCACGGTGTACGGGCCCTGCGTTCCGGCGACTTGCTGCGCACCATCCAAGAACACCAGGTACGCCGAGGTTTCCAGGAACTCGACGAACAACTCGCCTCGGTGCACACCCGTGTCGCCAGAATCATCGACGTAGGCGTAGGGCCCCACCCGACAAAACGGCACCTGCCACCCATTCAGGATCGGATGACCGTCGCGAATCTCCAGTCGATCACCCCCGATGGCGATGCCGCGTTTGACGAAGTCCTGCGCGGGTCGCTCCGGGAACTGGAAGATGAAGACCTCACCGCGACGCGGGGCACGGTTCCGGTACGCCCCCTTCTCGGCAAAGAGATGATCGCCGGGGACAATGCTCGGTGTCATGGCCCCCGATGGCACCTTGAAGGCTTCGATGACGAACAGCCGCAAACCAATCGCCAGCACGATAGGCAAGCCGATGGTCAGCGCGCCGCTCACGCACAAGGCGACAAGCAGCTTGTTGGCCTTCGGTGTCTGCGGCTTCGCGTCGGGCGAGTCCTTGCACGCAAGCCTATATCCCCCGAGCATCGGCGACCAATGCGTGTGTTGGCCTGTCTGCCTTCGGCTCACCCCGGGAGACGAAGCGCTCCGTCCCGAGTGCGAGCCCCTGGGCCGTCCGGTGTCGAAGGCGCTGGAGAGGGCGCGCCCCTGACGCTTCGCCTACGCAGCTTTGACCTCGATGAGGGCGAGCGATCCGGAACGACCTTGATTGATTGGCCGGAGCGCCGTGCGGGTGAGAAACGGTGTGGTCCGCATGGAACCGCTCTTGCTTCGGGCTTCGCTTCGCGCCGCGCGGAGCTCATCTCTCGCCGGAGCGCATCAATTCGGAAGGGAGACTTTTGGCACGCGGCCCGTACATGTCGCCATGCGTCTGGCTCCTTCGTCAATTCTCGCGTTGTTCGCGTCCGCTGCCTTGCTCACGGCCTGCTCGTCTGGCTCGACAACGTCGTCGTCCGGGACATCGAGCACCGCTCCGACGAGTAGCAATACCAATGCCCCGGCCCCGCCGGCTGCGACGGAGACCCCCGCGGCGGACCCCGCGCCCGAGGAGCCGGCGAGCGATCCATCGCCGGCGCCGCTCTTTCCTCTGCGGGCCGGGGCCTCGTTCACGTTCTCGGTGAAGAACGTGGGTCGAGGAAGCTCCTGCGCGACCGGAACGCACATCGCCAAGGTGAGCTCCAAGGGCAAGGTGCGCGGTCGCGACGCGTTCGACTACGGCTCGTTCTGCTCGGCCGCGGGCTCGTCGACGATCGCGGCAGGGGATGGCGACGCGGTACTGCTCGACTACGGTGGCAACTGGCTCGAGATGGTGCACACCCCACTCGAAGAGGGCGAACGCTGGAGCTACTTCAACACCAGCTACACCTGGAAGCGCGAAGCGAGCGTGACCGTAGCCGCCGGCAGCTTCGACGACTGCTGGACGGCCGTGCAAGGCGTCTCTTACACCGCGTACCAGACGTACTGCCGCGGGGTTGGCCTCGTGCGCTCGTACTCCAAGGACCTGGCGGGGAACGGCTGGGATGCGGAGCTCTCGGCCTTCGACCCCTGAGCTTTGATGCACGATGAAGACAACCGAACCCAGCCCATCGCCGGCTGTTACGAGCGCCCGAAGGCCAAGGGGGGGGCGAGTCCCTTAGGGAGTGTCCCAAGGAAAGAGCGAGGAGGAAGGGAAACGGCTTCAATCGCATCGCTTCTACGAAGCGTAACACCAACCAGCCATGCGCCGCGCTCGTGCTCAGCTCCTGCAGGGATACGCGTCGCACGAGGGTCGTGAGGGCGTCGTCTGGTCACGCTACGGCTGCGCCGTATGGAGATGCGCTTGCCACATCACCGCTGGAAGGGAACGTCCCGAGTGCGAGACCCAAGGCCATCCGGTGCCCAAGGCGCACGAGCGGCAGTCGCCCTCGGCCCCTGCCCCTTCGCCTACGCAGCCTTGAGCTCGATGAGTGCCAGCTCTGGTGGGCACCTTCGGCGGGGCAACAGACTGCCTTTGCCATAGGCCAGGCCACGACCGACATACAAGTGATTGCCCTTCACCGCGTGCAGACCCGCCAAGTACCGGTGCCCCACACGCTTGGCGATGCGCGTGGTGAGGCTCCCAAAGTGAATCTGCCCGCCGTGCGTGTGCCCGGCAAAGCACACCAGGTTCTGGTCCGGCGGCAACAGCTCGCTCGTGGTGGGCACATGCGTCAGCACGATGCGCGTTCCCTGTGTCGGCACGCCGGCAAACGCGCGCGGCACGTCCGCGTGTTTGGTTCGTTGGTCGTCGATGCCCACCACGTGTACCAAACGGCCACGCAGGGTCACCGCGCGATGCTCGTTTTGCAACACCGTGTAGCCCGCACGCTCTAGCTGCTGTCGCACGCTCGCGGCGTCTACGACGTGATCGTGGTTTCCGAGCACACAGAACACGGGGCTTCGCAGGCCACCAAGCACACGGGCAAGGTGCGCCACCGGGCGCTTGGACCACGTCACATAGTCGCCCGTGAGCACCACCAAGTCGGGCTCCAGATCGTTGGCGGCCTGAACAGCGCCACGCAAGCGCTCTTCGGGCGTGTGAATGCCCACGTGAGGGTCCGTGAGGTGCGCAATGGTGAGCCCATGATGCTCCGGAGCCAAACCGGCGACAGAAACCGAAACGTGTGACGTCTCAAAGCGCGCGCGGCTGTTCATGCTGGGGCAAGCAACCACGCCGCACCCTGCGGTATTCCCATGGCGTGAGAGAACGCACGAGATTCGGGCCACTCGCATGGTGCATAAGCCTGCCTATGCGCCGTCCCGCCTAGGCAACTCGCGGCCCGGGAAGTCCGGATGGCTCGTTCAGTCCATCTTGAGCACGCGTTGGCTGCGGGCGGTGCCGCCGTTTTCGAAGCTGGTGCGTGCGGTGCCGGCCGCACCCGCCTTGATGAAGATG
>JBIKNA010000467.1:0-5685 GCA_044358965.1 Polyangiaceae bacterium | reverse complement strand
CATCGCGCGAGCCGCGTGACCGAGAGGAAGGAGGTCACGAAGCGCGACTTCCTCCTCAAATCAGCGGTCCAAGACCGCTACTACGGCCTCTCCGGTGACGACTTTTGCACCGCGATGTAGCTAGCTGGTCCCGCGCGGCCGAGGTTCGCACCAGGTTCGGGCGATGCATCCCGGCTTGTGTCGTTGTGCCTCGGTTACGGGACAACTGCTTCCGCCTTCGGCGCGCGGTCAGCCGAGCGGCAAGGCGCGGGGACGAATGCGCAAGTTGCGCAACGCGCAAGATGCGCAACTCGCGCGAGCCCGGGCGTTGCCCGTCGCGCGCGAACAGGTGGATATGCCGAAAATCATGCTGCCGCGCTGGCCCGCCAAGCGCTCCGTGAGCGTGGCCCGCAATGTGCTTCTTGTGCAGGCCATGATCACAAGTGTGCGGGTCCACGTTGATGCCCAGGTCCGAAGGAGCGCGGCGCCTCCCAGTTCGTCTCCGAGGGTTCCGCCGACCCGAGCGATCCCGATGAGCCAGTTGCCCGCCAGCGTTCGGAGCTCGCTGACCATGGAAGCCTTGGCGGCGTCGCTGAGGTTTCCCAAGCCGCCCAAAAATCCGACCAACCTCGGCGTGCTCGGCGCGCTGGTGCCCGAGAGCGGAGTGGTGCTCGAGCAGGTCAAGCGACCAGCGGAGGCGAGACTGCGGTCCGATGGGCTCGGTCTCGGCTCCGACGTGGCCAGCGAGCCCATGGACAGGTGGAGCGAGCAGGCCCTGGCGCTCCTTTGCTCGATTGCTAGCTGGGCCCGGCAAGGCAAGTAGACTGCGTTCCACGCGCGGGCGGGGGAGCCCCATGCCGAGCGATCAGTCGCGCTCCTTGGCACCCAGCGGGAACAAAGGTCGAAAGGGGCGCGCTTCGTCGACGGCGCGCGCGAACGACGGCCGTGCAAGGAGCCGAGCGCGGTACGCGCGCAAGAGCAGATAACTTGCGGCGATCTCGTGCGTCCAGTCTGCGTAGAACAATGATGGCGCCGCTGCACAATCGGCCATGGTGAAGTCGGCGCCCGCGGCCCAGATCTTTCCGGCAAGCTCGCCCTCGAGCCACGCGTAGGCGCGGTCCAAGCGCTCTTTGGCCAGAGCCAATCCTTCGTCCGCGGTGCCCGGCAGGCGCCCCAGGGCGCTGTCCACGGCAAACTGCACCGGGGTCATGACGTGTAGATCGAAGAAGCGATCGAGGAACCGCACGTGCAGCGCGGCCATGGGCTCGTTAGGCAACAGGCGCACCGGGCCAGGATGCGCAAGCTGGAGGTGCTCGATGATGATGCTGGTTTCGACGACGCTGCGCTCACCGTCGAGCAACAACGGGAACTTGCCGAGGGGCCAGCGAGCGAGCCAAGCGGTCACGTGCTCGGGCGTGTCGGGTCCAATCAATCGAAACTCGAAGGGCGTTCCATTCTCGTAGAGGGCGACGAGGGCCTTTTGCGTATACGACGAGAACGGGTGACCGTAGAGGGCGAGCGGCATGATGGTGCCTGGCTAGCACGTCGTCATCCGCGTCGGCGCGCCCATGCGCGGGCGGGCGCGCCAAATGGGCCATTCCATGCCGACAAAGCACCGGTAGAAAAGCCCTCCGGGGCACTGCTAGCATCAGCGAATGTCCTTCGCCCCCTGTCCCTCGTGTGGCCGTCACATCAAGACCTCCGAGGCCACGTGCCCGTTCTGTGCGCAAGGCACCCGCGGTGCGCTCACGGCCACGCCAGCCCTTTCCACGCGGGCCACGCGGGCCGCGATCTATGCCTTCACCACCACGCTCGCGGTCGCGGGCTGCACCTCGGGCTCGCCCACCAGCAGCAGCTCCAGCAGCGCAAGCTCGGGCAGCGCAAGCAGCAGTGGCGAGAGCAGCAGTGGCGTTGCGCCGGCCTACGGCGCGCCGGCACCCGACGAAGCAGGGGCAACATCTTCAAGCTCTTCGGCATCGGCATACGGCGGTCCGCCCAGCTCTTCGACCTCGAGCGGTGATCCCGTGCCCGCGTACGGTGCACCGGCGGTGGACGCGGGCAAGTAGCCGTGCGCGGCCAGTGCAGAGTGCGCCCGAGCATCGTGGCTCGAGTGCACCCAAGACCGCCATCTCTCTGCACCGAGCGACTGGCCGCGGTGCGCGCAAATCAGTCCATCCTTCAGCCAGGTCTGTCGGCGCTCCGTGCTCCGTCGTACGCCACCGCAGCCCGCGTTGCGCTCCTTGCAGCGTTGCTTGTGGGGGCCTCGTGTGCCAAGCCGAAACCTGCCTCGTCAACTCCAGTGACGGCGCCGGCCACGGTCGGTTTGGTTGGGGGCCTGCAGGTGGACGTGGTGCTGCCGGAGCGCACCAACTACGATGCGGCGGCGCTCGGCGCCAAAACCCCGCGCGTGATGATCCGGCTCCGCAACACCTCTGCGCATACCGTGCGTGTGGCGCCCCTGACCGTGCGTTTCGAGGCGCGGCGTGGCGGGGTCGAGCTCAAGTGCGCAGACGAGGTGGGGGCTCCTTTGGGGGTGCGGGAGGTGAGTGAACTCACGGCTGGGCAAGAGGCCAGCGTCGCCCGCGAGCTCGACTGCGCCCTGCCGCTGCCCGGCAGCTACGACATCGTCGCCACGGTGCAGGTCGCGACGCCCGGGCGCCCGTCGGTTGCGCGCGGCACACTCGAGGTCGCAGCCACCGGGCCCGTGCCTCGGGCGGTTCCTGGATCCGCGCTCCACGTGCTCGTCACGGGGCCTCGGGCCCTGCGCGCAATGCCCAAAGACGCCTGGTTGCGTCCAGAGAATGCCGCGGTCGTGGCGTTCATCAATGGCGGCGCGGCGCTGCTTCCGCTCAAGGGCATCAAGCTTGGGTTCTCGGTCTACAAGCGCGGCACCGAGTTCCCCTGCGCGGGGCAGGCCGAGCCCCTTGCGTTGCCCGAGGTGCTGCCGGCCCTCGGCATGACGGTTGCGCGGGCGCCCATTACCTGCGCCCCGTCGGAGCAGGGGGACTACGTCATCGTGGGGCGCCTGCACACCGATGAACATCCGGCAGAGCTCGACATTGGCCGCTTTGCGCTGCGCGTGACCCACAGCCCGCTCCTGTTCGCCCCGGACTACGCCAATCCCTAGATTTCCGGGCGCGCTGGCGGCGTCCAAGGGATGCACGAGCGCCCGAGCTCAGCTACGCTTTATCCGGTGCGTCGCGCTGTAGTCGCCACCCTATTGGGCCTGATGGCCACGGTCGCCTTGTCCTGTGCCGCGCCGCGGCAGAAGCTCGGCGTGGTGTACGACGACCGGACGCCAGAGCAGACGCTCATGGATGTACGCATGCCGGCTGCGGACGGCAAGCTCCACCCGGGCATCGTGTTCGTGCACGGTGGAGGGTGGCTCTATGGCAATCGCGATCACCACGACACCATTGCGTTGCGATTCGCACAGGGGGGCTACGTCACCGCCACCGTCGAGTATCGACTCGGTGCCGATGGCCGCTACCCGAAGGCAGTGCAAGACGTGGGCTGCGCGCTCTCGCACTTCCGCGCGCACGCGGCCGAGTATGATCTCGACCCGCAGCGCGTCGCCATCTTCGGGTATTCGGCCGGCGGGCACTTGGCATCCCTGGTGGGCGTGGCGGGGCAGCACCCGTTGCACGTGCCGGACTGTGCTGCGGGCGGCACCTACGCGCCGCGGGCCGTGATTGCCGGCGCCCCGCCCATCGACTTTCGCGGCAGAGACAACCCGGTTTTTCGCTCGTTTTTGGGAGGCTCCGAAGACGAGCACCCGGACCGATATCAGACGGCCTCGCCCATCACGCACGTTCGGCCGGGGTTGCCCCCGTTCCTGTTCCTGCATGGAAGCTCAGACATCTTGGTCAGCAGCGATGAGTCGCTCTCGATGCAGGCGCAACTGCGCGCCACCGGCAATCAGGCCGAGCTCATGCAAGTGGCCGGCGGGGGCCACCTCACGTCGGCCGGCTCCGGGCTCACGGACCAGCAGTGGCTTAGCGCCGAGAAGACCCCCGAGGCCTGGCTCGCCATGCTCGATTTCTTGGAGCGGACCGTCGGCGCGCCATGAAGCGAACACCCGTGCCGTGTGTGATGCTGGCGCTTGTCTTGTCTGCGCATGTGGCTCGCGCCGACGACGTGCAGCAGGTCGTCTCCACTGAGCCCTGGGGCCTCACGCAACGTGCGGTGTCCCTTGCCTACGATGTGCAGGTGCACGACAGGGTTAGCCTGGCGCCGCGAATTGCGCTGCGCTGGCCCTCCGGTGGAGACTTCGTGTCGCACAGCGCGCAGACGGGCCTCGAGGCCCGGGGGTGGCTCTCCGGGCGCACCGCCAGTTCGGACCGCGCGGGCATCGTGGGTCCGTTTGTCTACGGGCGTCTGGACTCCACGTTCACCACCGCCGAGGCCGCCTCAGGTCGCTCGCTGGGCACCGCCGTCATGCTCGCGCACCACGCAGGCCTTGGGTACCGCTTCGTGTTTGCGCGGCACTTCGAGATCACGCCGAGCGCGGGGCTTGGCATTGCCTACCAGTTCGACGTGCGCGGTCGGCTGCCCGTGTGGATCCACGTGATGGGCAGCTGGGCCGTCACCACGGGCTTTGCGTTCTAGAATCGTGCCAAGCATCGAACACCGGTTTGCAAGGCTGCGGGATGCCTGGGTGTAACCTTTGGGACCCGCCGATCGTCTGCATGGGTGTGGCGGGCGTCGTCGACGCCACGCAACCAAGGAGAACGATCATGAGCAAAGACAAGACGTGCGCGTGCAAGGGCTGCGGCCCGGGCTGCAAGTGTGGAACCCAGGTTCCCAAAGACGGCCAGTGCTGTTGCGGGCCCACCTGCACTTGCGGACCGTCGTGTGCGTGCCCAACTTCTTGTGGGTGCCAAAAAGCGAGCAAACAGTGACTTCAGACGCCGCGCCGCCCGGGGCAGCCCTGGCCCTGCCGCTGCTGCTCGCACGGCGGCGCGGTGTCTTCCTGGCGTTCGTGCGTCGCTACGCCCACGTTTCGCTGGCCGATGCCGAAGACCTGTTGCAGCAAGCCCTGCTGCGCGCCACCGAGAGCGCTGGCAGCGTGCGGGACGCCACGCACGTCGAGGCGTGGTTTTACCGGGTGCTCCGCAACACCGTGGCGGACGCCCGGGCGGCACGTTCCCGTCAGGGCAAGCGGTTGGCGGAGCTGTCTCGGGAGCTTGTGCAGCCTCCCGAAACGGAATCGTCTGTTTGTGCGTGTAGCCTCGCGCTACTCGGGCATGTTCGGCCCGAGTACGCCGACATTGTCCGCCGCGTCGACCTCGACGAAGGCAGTGTTCAGCAAGTGGCCTCCGAGCTCCACATCAGCCCCGGTAACGCCAAGGTGCGGCTACACCGTGCCCGTGCAGCCTTGCGGCAAGAACTCGCCACGTACTGCGGCACCCAATCCCTGCGCGCGTGCCAGAGCTGCCGTTGCGAAGGTGGTCCCAGCGGTGCCCCGGCAGTACGCTGTGGCGCCTAGGAGCGTGTGCAGCATAGATTCTGCCCCCGCCTCTGCCGCTGGCTCAGCCCCAGCCCCTAACGCGTGCCCGCACGCGCACGCGCACGCGCACCGAGCCCGATGCCCGGTGCGCGCGGTTTTGGCGGAGGCTACCTGCGCGCGAGACCAGTGAGCAGAGCCATGAGTCGATCGGCGAGTGCCTCGCAGTTGGCAGCAGCCTGGGTGGACGCATCCCCGAC
>JBIKNA010000466.1:0-5694 GCA_044358965.1 Polyangiaceae bacterium | reverse complement strand
AGAGCCGGATGCGGGAAATCTGCACGTCCGGATCCGTGGGGGCCCCGGGAAGGCAACGACCCGGGGCTACCCGACCACCCTCGCGGAAGCGCGCCGCAAAGAGCGAGCTGTCGCCCAGGGCTCTGACGAGCACGTCGTGGACCTCTTCTGGCCTGGGGAGCAGGGCCTGCAAGTCCGGCGGCGTGCCCAGGTCTGGAAAGCGCATGGCGATGCCGTCATCCATGGCAATGGGCTCGATGTCGACGGAGAGCAGAGCTCGTGCCTTGTCGCGCAGGCACATGGCCAGCGGCGTATGGACGCGCTTGCCGTAGGGCGAGAGAAAGCACACCCGGTAGTCGCCGAGTTCGTCACGCATGCGCTCGACCACGATGAGTCGGTCCGTGGGGACCAGGCCTTGCTCGGCCTGATCTGCGAGGTACTGAAGGAGCTGCGCCTGGGCGTCTTCGTCGAGATCGCTCTTGAGTGCCCCGAGCCCCTTCTTGCTGATTTCGCGGGTTAGCGCGCCGATGGTGGCGCCAAACTCGGGGCTACGACCGGGGCTGTCGCCATGCCAGAAGGGCATCTTGCCAGGCTCCCCGGGGGCAGGCGTCACGAACACCCGCTCGTGCGTGATGCGCTGCACACGCCAGGACGACGCCCCCAGAAGGACGACCTCGCCCTCGCGAAGCTCGAAGACCATCTCCTCGTCGAGCTCGCCCACACGACGGCTCTTCTTGGTCTCGGCCCCGTCGTCGAGGACCACGGTGTAAAGACCCCGCTCCGGGATGGTGCCCACGTTGGTCACGGCCAGCAGCCTTGTACCCTTGCGCGGTCGCAGAACGTTTCGCACACGGTCCCAGACCAGCCGCGGCCGAAGGTCCGAGAACTCTGTCGACGGGGACCGGCCCGAGAGCATGTCGAGCACGCCGTCGAAGCTGCTGCGTGGCAAGTCCGCAAAGTTGGCGCACTGCCGCACGCGCTCGAACAGCACCTCCGTGGGCCAGCTGTCCATGGCCACCATGGCCACGATGTGCTGCGCGAGGACATCGAGAGGGTTGCGTGGATAGCGCGAAGCCTCGACCTCGATGGTGCGCATACGGGACACTGCCGCCGCAGCCGCCACGAGATCGCCCTTGTGCTTGGGCATGATCACGCCGTGCGGCACTCCGCCGACTTCGTGATTGGAGCGGCCGATCCGCTGCAGGCCTGCGGCCACACTGGGCGGACTCTCGATCTGGATGACCAGGTCCACCGCGCCGATGTCGAGGCCCAGTTCCAGCGACGCTGTGGCCACGACACATGGCAGTTCGCCGCGCTTGAGCTGATCTTCGGCCTTGCTGCGCTCTTCCCGGGCAAGGGAGCCGTGGTGGGCAAGGGCGAGAGGGGCGCCGGCGTGGTCGTTGATGTCCTGGGCGATGCGCTCGGCCAGTCTTCGGCTGTTGACGAAGACCATGGTGGATTTGTGCGTGCGGATCAGCTCGACCAGCCGCGGGATGATCCCGTCCCACTGCGAAGGACGCCGACTGCCGTTTGCCCCGTCGCTTGCCTCCATGGAAATGCCGGCGGCCAGGGTTGGCTCCGGCATACAGACCTCGAGCTGCAACTTGCGCTGCTTGTGCACGTCGACGGTGACCACGGGACGCGGTTGACCCGTGGGGTCCAGGCCTCCAAGAAGCCTTGCGATCTCGGAGAGGGGTTTTTGCGTCGCCGAAAGGCCAATGCGCTGCAGCGGAGCATCGCCACGCAGGGCCTCCAGGCGCTCCAGGGCCAAGAAGAAGTGTGCGCCGCGCTTGCTCGCCGCGATGGAGTGGATCTCGTCGATGATCACCGTGTCCACATGCGCGAGCACTTCGCGTGCGCCGGAGGTGAGCATGAGCGAAAGGGACTCTGGCGTGGTGAGCAGAATGTCTGGTGGGGTTTTCCCGATGGCGACGCGGTCTTTGGCGCTGGTGTCCCCGGTACGAATGGCAACGCGGGCCTCGTGAAAGGGGAGTCCCAGGCTGCGCGCCGCCTCGTAGATGCCGGCGAGCGGCGCCCGCAGGTTGCGCTCGATGTCGGTGGTGAGCGCCTTGATGGGCGACACATAGAGCACCCGGCATCGCGCTTCGCGGGCTGGCGGTGGAGAGAACAAGATCTTGTCCGTGGCGCACATGAACGCCGCCAACGTCTTGCCGGAGCCCGTGGGGGCCAGGAGCAGTGTGGACGCGCCGCCGGTGATGGGCTCCCAGGCCTCTACCTGCGCCGCAGTGGGGCTCTTGAAGTTCGATAGGAACCAGCGCCTGGTGGCCTCGTGGAACCCTTGCATGCCGTTGGCCCGCGTCATGCGCAGACCTGCTGGCATTGCGCGCAGTAGTAGGTGGAGCGGAGCTGGTCTCCCTGGCGACGCATTTCGATGGCGCCGCGGCACGTGAAGCACGCCTTGCCCTGCCTGCCATAGACCGCGAGGGGAGCCGCGAATCCCTCGCGTGTTCGCCGATGATGCCTCGCCCACGGGTCCATCGGGCCCATGGACCCCACGCGCTTCTGCACGTTGGCGAGCATGACGGTGCGTGCGTCGGCAAGAAGCAAGGACAGTGTGGCCGACGTGAGCGCGGCCACCGGTGCGAATGGGTTCAGTCGCTGACGGAACAAGACCTCGCTCTTGTAGACGTTGCCGATGCCCGCGACGATGCGCTGATCCATGAGTGCCACGCCAATGGGCGTCGGGCCCGCGCGTGCGAGTCCCTCGGTTGCTGCTTCCAGCGGAAACTCTCCAGCCAGCAGATCCGGCCCAAGTCCCTGCAGCAGCGGATCCTGCGCAAGCCGCGCTTCACTCAAGAGCCGCACCCTCGGCACCCGGAGCCCGACGGCCACCGTGCGATCCGTGTGCAAGCTGAAGGCAATTTGCGAAGCCGGCAACCGCGGAGCCGAGCACGCCGGAAACGACCGCACCTTGCCCGGCATGCCCAGGTGGGCGTGCAACACCGCCCCGTGGTCGAAGTGCACCAGCAAGTTCTTCCCGAGCGCCTCCACCCTGCTGATCCGCGTGCCCACAAAGCCGCCCAACGCAAATTCCGCCCGCCGGACCCAAAGCGACTGCACCACCGCCCCGACGAGCTGCGGCCTCAACCCGTCGGCCAGCCGAAAAAGTGTATCTCCCTCGGGCACCCCCAGGTTGTACCACGCGCCCCCGTCGTCCCCTCTCGTCCCGATGGGCGGGCGCCAGGCCCAATCTTATCGGCCCCGTAAACGTGCCCGTGCCCGTGCCCGTACACGAAAAACGTGGGCGGTCAGCACTCGACGCCATCGAATGAGTGCCCGGGGACTCCCGTCCGGAAAAGATGGGCGGTCCGTTGCCCCGCCACCCGACGGACTGACGGGATCACTATCGCGCCCAAGCGAGTTTGTTCGTGTACGGGCACGGGCACGGACGGGCACGGGCACGCTTACGGGCCAAGAATATAGGGACACACCCTAGACTAGCCTTTACCAGGCGTCCCCCTCTTCGCGCCCGCCGCGGAGCGCCGTGCCCAGCTGCGGTGAGCTCTGCGGCGAGACCGAGGTGGCGAGGAGGAGGGCGGGGAGCGACCTTCCGGCTGTGAGTCCCAGGTGGCCAGGCTGTGGGCTTGGCCCCGGTGGGTCGGGGAAAAAGACGAGCGGTTCTGTGCGTGGCAGTGGTCGTGCTCGAAGTCCTTTGTGGCAACCGAACGGATCGCTGCGTCGGCGGGCGGAAGCCGGCGCCGCTTGAACCAGAAGCCTTTGAGGGCGCTTCCATCCGGGGTACGTTCACAGGGTGCGCCGGCATCTCGTACTCGTGCTGTGGGTCGTGTGCGTGGCAGGCGTCGCTGCTTGCCAAGATGCGACGCAGATCCGCGTGCGTGCCTATACCGACGTGGCCTTCGCCCAAGGCATCGAAGTCGCGGTGTGGGCCGGCAAGGCGCCCTTCGGGCAAGAGCCGAGCACCAGTACCAAGGGGCCGTGGGACGACAGCGGCAACCTTGGGTACATCGTGGCGGTGCCGCCATCCGGCAACCGCGACGCGAAGCTCGATGTGCGCGTGGTCATGGGCATCGGCCGCGATCCTCGCACGTGCACCGATCAAGACCGCGCCGGCTGCATCGTGGCGCGGCGCTCCTTGCAGTACCTCTCGCGGCGCCGGCTCGATCTGCCGGTGTCTCTGTTCGCTACGTGCGTCGGGGTAGTCTGCGCCGAGGACCAGACATGCAACGCGCGGGGCCGATGCGTGTCATCCGCGGTGGATCCAGAAGCCTGCGCTGGGGAGCAAGGCTGCGCCGTGGAAGGTGATCCAAATGGGCCTCCAGGCGTCCGCGATGCGGGTACCGATGCCCCGATCCCCGAGGCGAGCGTTGTGTTGCCGCCAGAGTTGCCGCCGCCAGCCCCCGTGGTGCAGTACCGCGACCTCGATCCAACGCAAGGTGCCACCGAGGGCACGCTGCTGGTCCGAACTTCTGTGGAAGGGGCCCGCACGGACGGCTTTGAGGTGCGCTGGGCCACCGCGGACGGGGCAAAAGAAGGCGGTGTGCTGACTACGTTGCCCCGCTCGGAGATCACCCAGGCGTTTACGTTGCTCGCAGGCAGCAAAGTCCCCGCCGGCGCGGAGCACTTCTCCGTGCGAAGCTTTTACGCGTCCCGTGATGGAGCACGGTTGTCGTCGGCGCCGGTGGCCGTGCGCGCGGACAACTTTCCCCGAACCCGCGACGTTGGCGCGGACGCTGGCCTAGATTCGTTCGCTCCGCTCGGCGGCTTCCTCGACACCGCTCGGTCGCGCCTATTGGCTCTTGGCCTAGATACCTCGAACTCACTCGCCATGCGCACGTGCGATCTCGTGGGGGCCAACTGCGTCGGCAAGCAGCTCGCCATCAGCCCGTCGCTGCGGACCAACGCCTATACATTTCCGGTGTTCGACGCCGTGCAGCGCCGCATTCTGTTTCCGGCGGTCGATATTCTTCCCGGCGGACAGTATCTGCGGCTCGTGGTGTGCAACGACGACGGAGACAAGTGCACTCTTAACGATCTTTCTGCCGGCACGAGCATCACCGCAGACACCGCCACCGCTGCCCTCGACGAAACGCAAAACAAGCTGTTCATCGCGAGCTCCTTGGTTCCCTCACCGTCGGCACCCGCAGGCTCGCCGATTGCGCTCTTCCGCTGCGAGCGCGCGGGTATAGGCTGCGTTCGCGTGACGTTGCCACTCTCTGGCGTCGGCCCCCGCATGGTGTTTGCGGGCGACACCGGGCCCCTCTACGTGGGGGCGAGCGACGCGGTGACCGGGCATATGCAGCTCATTCGCTGCCAGCGTGATGGCAGCGCGTGCAGCGCACCGTTGGACGTTATAGCGCTCGCAAAACTGGAGGCCCCTGCTCCGGGCGGGCTTGCAACGCCTGCGCGTTGGGATTTTCCAGCGATGGCCTGGGACCGAACAAACCAGCGCCTGCTGGTTACCGGGGGTAACGCCACGTTCGGCTCGGTGCCGGCGCTCGTGCGCTGCAGCGCGGACCTCGGCAGCTGTACGGCGAAGGTCGGGCTTGTCCCCGGCACCTCCGCCACGATCTCCACCCCTCGGCTCCTCGTCAGCGACGTTGAGCAGAAGGCATATATCGTGAGCCCAAGCCCCAGGAACTCGGGACACCCGATCATGATTCGCTGCGACTTGGATGGGACCAACTGCCTCGACCGAGACTTGGCGTTCTCCACGGGGCAGGGGGAGAGCAGCGG
>JBIKNA010000465.1:0-5710 GCA_044358965.1 Polyangiaceae bacterium | reverse complement strand
TTCGATTTCGATCTGCTCAAGTGGGAGATCGATCACTTCCGCGAGTGGGGCGTCGATGCCCGTGGGCTGCGCATGTCTGACGACGATGCCACGGCGTTCGAGGCCATCGGCACGCGGCTGGCGCAGCGCATCGCCAAGATGCCCTACGGGTTTGTGCACCGTGACTATCAGTCTCGCAACCTCATGGTGCAAAACGATCAGATCGTTTGGATCGACTTCCAAGACGCGCTGCAAGGGCCCCGGGTGTACGACTTGGTCGCGTTGCTCAACGATAGCTACCAGGAGTTCGATCGGGCCTTCGTCGAGGCGCGCCTTGGTGAGTTCGCCAAGGTGCAGAAGCTTTCGGCCAAGGCAAGCGCCGAGCTGGTGCGCGAGTTCGACCTGGTCACGGTGCAGCGCAAGCTCAAAGACGCCGGGCGTTTCGTGTTCATCGACCGCAAGAAGGGGAACCCCAGCTTCTTGCGCTTCGTGACGCCCACCATCCGCAAGGTCAAAGAGGCCGTTGCGCGCCTTGCCCCCGCCGACGAAGACATGGCGGCGCTGGGGCAGGTGCTCTCCCGAACGTTGGGCGCCGAGTTCTCGTGACCGGCCCGGGGGTTCGCGTCCATCCGCACGGGCTTGCCCTTGTTGGCGAGGCCGGCGTCTTGCCGCTGTACGCCGGCGCCATGCACTACTGGCGCCACGCCACGGAGGATTGGGGCCCAGCCCTCGATGCCATGAAGGCCATGGGGTTGCGCCTGCTCGACACCTATGTGCCCTGGGGCGTCCACGAGACCACCGCCGGGGAGCTCGACTTCGGGCAGCACAGCCCGCGGCTCGACGTTCGCAAGTTCTTGCTGATGGCCCATGAGCGTGGGCTCAAAGTTGTGCTGCGGCCGGGGCCGCACATCAATGCAGAACTCACGTTTTTTGGATTGCCCGAGCGCGTGGCTTGGGATGCGGAGTGCCAGGCCCGCACGCCCAAAGGCAACCCGGTGGTGCTGCCCATGCTGCCGCGGTCGTTTCCGGTGCCCAGCTACGCCAGCGACAAGTTCCACGACGAGAGCGCCCTGTGGTTCCAGGCCGTCGGCGCCCAGGTCGGCGATCTCATGTACCCCAAGGGGCCCATCGTGCTCCTTCAGGTCGACAACGAAGGGGCCATGTACTTTCGTGATGGTCCCTACGACCAGGACTACCATCCCGATGCCGTGCGCCTGTTTCGCGCTTTCTTGCGCGAGCGATACCCCAGCATCGCCGCCCTGCGCGAGGCCTGGAACGACCCCGAGGTCACCTATGCCGGCGCCGAGCCGCCGACTCGTTTCGATGCCCAAGCGCCGAGCGATCTGGCGCGGCACCTCGACTGGATGGAGTTCCACGAGCACTCGCTGGCCATGGCCATGCAACGCTTCGCCAAGGCTGCGGTCGCGGCTGGTCTCGGCGGCGTCCCCACGTTCCACAACTTCCCGCCAGGCGAGGCCGGCACGGTGCTGAACCCCGGCCGGTTGTCGCAGGTGCTCGATTTCGTGGGGCTCGACTACTACCACCCGGCCAACGAGGTGCACCACGCCATCATCATGCGGCGCACCACCGAGCTCGCGGTGCGCTCCGAGGGCACGGAGACCCCGGCCTACGGTGCCGAGATGGGCGTGGGGTTCCCTCCGTTTTTTGCTCCGTTGGACGACAACGACTCGCTGTACACGCTCATGAGCGCGCTGGGGCACGGCCTGCGCGGCTTCAACTTGTACATGGCCGTCGATCGCGATCGCTGGATCGGCGCTCCCATCGATCCGCATGGCATGCCCCGGCCTCTGGCCGATCGCTACCGCGCGCTCATCGAGGCGCTCGAGCGTTTGCAGTTCCACACCCTCACGCGCCGCGCGCCGGTGCGCTTGGTGGTGCCGCGGGTGCTTCGTCGCCTGGCGCGCGCCATGCACGCCTTTGGTCCTGTCACCCCGGCGCTATTCAACGTGTTGGGCGCGGGCTTCGAGTCCAGCTGCCTCGAAGATGATCTTGGCACCGGCGAGATCGCCGCCGTGGCCGCCGACAAATTCCTGCGTGCCTTCGAGCGCGCGCTCATCGCGCGCGGCGTGCCCTTTGCGTACGCCGGTGGAGATAGTTTTGCCGCCAGCACGCAGGGGGCCAAGTGGCTCGTGTGCGCCACGGCGGGTGGCGTAAAGCCCGAGCTCTTCGACCGCATGACCAGCGCCCGCGCTGCTGGCGTCGTCGTTACCATTGGCCCCAAGGTTCCAGCCCTCGACGGCCACATGCGGCCGCTCGAGGCGCCCTTCGATGTCAGCCAAATCGAAGTGGAGCCCCTCGAGGACGCCGCCCGGGTCGATGCCCTGGTGGCCAAACGCATCGAAGAGCTCAAGCTCCCCACCTATCCGGTAGACCCAGAGAATGTGTTCGTCACCGTGCACGAAGACGCTGCCGGCGCACCCCGGGTGGTCATGGTCATGAACCCTGGCACGCAGTCGGTAACCTGCAGCGTTGCTGTGCCGGCGGTCCGCACCATGCAAGACGCCATCGTGCACGGTCCGCACGCGGGGCAACGCATTGGGCGCGACGCTGGGGCCTTCCGTGTCGAGGTCCCCGGGCGCACCGTGCGTATGTTCGAGGTCATCGAGTAGGCCCCGACGAAAGACCCGAAGGCGTGCAGCGTCACTCCGCCGGCGTATGCCCCGGCCCAAAGAGCCGTTGCCACACGCGACTTGCGAGCACCGCCGACAGCACGAATAATGCGAACGCGGGCAGCGAGAGATCACCGGCAAGCGACTCGTGCCGCACCAAGGCCAGCGCCATGCGCGCCGCCAACACTGCCCACAGCAGCAACAAGACCTTCACGGGTCGCCCGATCCCAGGGCTTCCTACGTTCTCTTTGGCCACCGCACTCATGAGAAGACTCATGCGTTGTCGTGGGGGCGGTTCGTCGCTCCCACAGCAAGCATGGGCATTCGGTCATAAGGGATCCGTAAATGTGGTTCGGGCGTAGACATTGGCGCGTCACGGACTCTTGTGTCCGGCACATGGACAACCCGTGCACCGGATCAATCGATCCGGTGCGTGTCGCTGTCGTGTGCCTAAGCGCGTGATCGCAATGCGAAAGTGCTGCGGAACATGGCTTGCGTCCATGGTGCTCCGCCTATGTCGCCGATTGCTCAGCGGTGGTGTACGGGCCGGGTCCGTCGTGGGGCCTCGTTCGTCGAATATTTGGTTCTCGTCGCCGTCGTCGCCTTGGGTGGCGCGGTGGCTTTTCGTGCCTTCGCGTCCGGCGTCGACGGGGGGAACCAACAGATCGGACAACGTGTCGTGAGCATGACGCCTGGTCAGGGGTCTACGGCTCCCGGCACGGCCATCAACGGATCGACACCGGTCAACGGACCCGCCGCGCAGGCCGGTGGCCCCAAGTGCGACAGCAGCGGTGCGTGCACTGGAACCGGCACCGGCACCGGTGCACCGCAGGCCAACCCCGCAGCGCCCATGGGAACCCCCACGGCAGCGGACCTTGCCCGCTTCCAGCAGATCTTGGCGCGCCAGCAGGCCGGCGAGCGCCTCAGCGCCGAAGACCTCGCCTTCTACCAGCGTCTGGGCGCAACCTCGGACAAAGCCCTGCTCACCGCAACGGCCGGGGCAGCGGTGACTGTGCAGGACTCGAAGGGAGTGTTCGTGAAGTACCAAGCCGAGGTCAACACGGACCAGGGCTTCGGTACCGCCGCGCGCACCGGCGTCAAAGTGCAACAAGGACCTCTCAGCATGGAAACCGCTGGCGAGGTTACGCATGATGGCAAAGGTCGTGTGTACACGTCGACGGAGCTGCAGCTGCTCAAACGCGGGCCGGCTGGTGTTGTGGTTGGCACCGAGACCGATTCGACGGGCGCCTCCAAGACGACCGTGAAGGCCAACGTCGAAGCCACGGCGCCGATCCCTCGGGTGGGCCAAGGCTCTGTCGAGGTGTACGGCGAGGTGGCCATCAACAAGCTCACGCCCGAAGAGTACGCGGCGCTTGGGGCGCGCATGGCGCAACGAGCAGCGCAAATGGGTGCGGCCCGCGAGTACAACCAGGCACTCCTCAGGTTCAACCTGGAGCGACGTAGCAAAAACCTGCCACCCGTCGATTACCTACCTCCGGAAGTCGTACAGCGCTTGGGGTTACTGGTCCCGCCGCAGCGCTGAACGCGGGAGTTGGCGCTAGGGAAGCGGGAGGCGGGCCCGAGTGCCCTCGCTCACTGGCATCTCGTCGACGGCCAACACATCGGTCTGGTCTTCGGGAGCATCGCGCAATGTGCCCTCGGCTGGCTCGACCGCAATCCGGTACTCGTGGCCTCGAGCCTGTTCGATGCCCGCCGAGGCCGTGGCGGCACGACGCTCTTCGTTGTCGCGTCGACCGAGGCGCCCGAGGCCCACGTATGCCACGGCCAGCGCCACGAGCGTGGACACGAGCGCAATCGCGGGCCACACCAACGTACCGAGAGCTACAGCCAGCCCCGCCGAGGCCACGACGGAGACCACGACGCTGGGCCACCACGCACCCAGCGACCTTGTTTCTCCGTGGCTGGCGTTGCGCCGCAACACTTGCAGAAACGCGAGGAGCGCCGCAACGACGGGGACCCACAGCATGGCACTCGTGCCCGTGGAAAGCTCTTGGTACGCGGCGAAGTGCAGCGAGAGCGCCTGCTCGTAGGCATCCCAGCTGTCTCTCGGCACGACGAACATGCTCTGGGGCAACACGTCGCGCAGGTACGCCGTAGCCGAGACACCCACCAGCAGTTGCAACGCCGTACTGGTCCACAACACGGCGGCCACCAGCGCAGGCCATGGCGACAGCGCGCGCAGCTGCACCGGAGGCATTGCCGCCCTTAGCCGGGCCGTTGCCGCGTCGAGGGCGGTGAGTGTCGCGCTCTCGGTGGCCTGGGGTACATCGGCTTCGGCGCGCACGGACGGATATCGCGTTCGAACAGCGAAGTAGGCCACGGCGATGGACACGAGCGTCCAAACACCCGTGGAGCCAACGTTCCACGCCCACCCCGACAGCTCCTCGGCAAAGACGTCGCGCATGGCCGCAAGCCAGCCGGCGATGCCCATGCCACCCACGACGGTGGTCATGATCCGCCGGGTCTCGACGCGTTGGCGCAAGGCCACGAGGTTCTCGGTGTCGCTGAGCTCGGCGCGGCGTCGCTCGATGAGCGCCGTGAGCCCCCGGTAGGCCGACGTGCCTGCGGGCCCCGCTGGGCGCTCGGGCTTTGGCGTAGCGCTCATGCATCGAGCGTAGCGCCTGCATCGGCAAAAGCCCCAGAGTCTTTGGGCGAACGGGGCGCTCTAGCGCGCGCCGCCGTCTTCGCAGGGGCCCGTGAACTTGTAGCGGCCGGTCGGGGTACAGGCCCACTGGGTCTTGCCCGCGCAGTCGCAAAACGGGCGCGCCACCGCACATTCGCCCATGGCTTCGCCGCAGGTGCCACGAGCAGCGCCGCCGCAGCCCTCGGCGAACAAGCAACTCAATGGCATTCTGCTGACCCCGCCACTGTGGGCGCAGTCTAGGTCCCCGCTGCACTCCCGCCCGACGGGCCGATGGTCAACCGGGGGCGAGCTGGCGTTGACCCCCACGTCGGGTTTGCAAGCCCCAAGCGAGATGTAGAGCAGCAAGGAGCAAGTGGGAATGGCAAGGCTTCGAACCGTCATCGACAGGCTCGATGCTTACCATGCGCCGCGCGATCCGCGTGCGGAGTGACCTGCT
>JBIKNA010000464.1:0-5728 GCA_044358965.1 Polyangiaceae bacterium | reverse complement strand
GAAGTTCTTGTCGCGGCCGAAGATGTCCGTCAGCTCCTCGCGCTGCTTTTCGTCGTTGATGGCCATCCACCCGAGGATGCGAAACCCGTGGAAGCGGGCCACATCTTGTGCGGGGGCCACAGCGGGCGAAAGACCCGGGATCAGCCCCGGGGGCAGTAGGCCGGGCGGGATCATGGACGCTCCCTGACCCATCCACTTCTGGATCTCTGGCGGGATGGGGAAGGGGCTTGCGAGGCCTGGCGCTGCGGCCTGCGCGGCCGGCGGCTCGTAGTTCTGCAACCGGTAGACGGTCATGGGCGTGCCCTTCATGCGGTCGAAGGGCGCCGCAAGGGACGTGCCGCAGCCGGTACCAAAGAGCGTCGCCAAGAGAATGGTGCTTAGGAGCTTTGCGCTATGCCTCTGCATGATGCGCTCGAGCGTAACATCATTCGACAAGTGGCACCGGCGGAACTAGACCTTGCGAGTACCCGCCATGTTCAAGGTCAAGCGCATCGATCACATCGCCGTCTGTGTCTCCGACATCGACGAGTCACTTGCAAAATACAAGCAGCTCCTGGGCGTCGACCCCACGGTGCGCGAGACGGTTGCGTCGCAAAAAACCGAGGCGTGTCTCCTGCCCATCGGCGAGAGCAACATCGAGCTCATCTCGCCGGCCGGCAACGACGGGCTCCAGAAGTTCCTCGACAAGCGCGGCCCAGGACTCCACCACATCGCCGTCGAGATCGAAGGCATCGAGGCTGCACTGGCCCTGCTCAAGAGCCTCGGGGTGCCGCTCATCGACGAGGCGCCGCGGTCCGGGGCGCGGGGCCACAAGGTTGCTTTCGTGCACCCCAAGGCCACGGGTGGTGTGCTTATCGAGCTCGTGGAGCCCGACGCGGCGCACGGCTGAGGCCTTCGCCGGGCCGCGGGTGTGCGGGCCCCAATGGGCACGGGATCGCGGATTCCACGCAAGGAACCGTCCTCGGCGCGTCCCACCATTACCCACCTGGCATTCGTCGCAGGATTCGGCTAGCGTCTCCGCCGCGTCGCGGGCCATTTGGCCCACGCGCCCGGCATCCAAAAGGGTGCCGACGGCAAGGAGGACCCCTTGAGGACGCTCTCGCAAAGTTTCGTCTCCGCAGCAGTGCTCAGCTCGCTCGTGTGCGGTTCGATCACGCCCGCTTGGGCCCAACAGGCCAAGCCCGCGGCGCCTGCTGCTCCTGCAGCCAAGCCAGCTGCGGCGCCTGCTGCTCCTGCGGCCAAGCCGGCTGCGCCAGCGGCCAAGCCAGCTGCGGCCCCCACGGCGGCTGCGCCAGCCAAGAAAGACCCAAAGGCGCTGTTTGCGTCTGGCGAGAAGAAATTCAAGGCGGGCGACTACGCCGGGGCCTTGGCAGACTTCGACGCGGCCCAGACCGACAAGCCGAACCCGGCGCTTTCGCGCTACCAGGGGCTCTGCCACGACAACCTGGGGCCGCCGCGCGAGGCCATTCCGGCCTACGAAAAATACCTCGAGGTCCCCGCCAAGGGCGCCGCCCAAGAGAAAGAGTACGCCGTCGTCAAGGAGCGCGTGGCCGCCATCAAGCAGCTGCCCGGCAAGCTTCGCCTGCAGAGCACGCCGCCGGGCGCGCAGGTTGCCGTCGACGACAAGCCCCAAGAAAAGCCCACGCCCACCGAGCTCGAACTCGCACCGGGCAAACACAAGGTGTCGCTCTCTGCCGAGGGACGAGAGCCCGCCGAGCGCGAGGTCGACGTGGCCTACGCGCAGACCCAAGAGATCGCCGTCGAGCTGGCCGAAAAGCCCGCACCGCCGCCCCCGCCGCCGGTGGCCGTCGAGCCGCCGCCCCCGCCGCCTCCTCCGCCCCCGCCGCCTCCTCCGCCCGAGCCGCGCAGCATGCTTCCGGCGTACATCACTGGCGGCGTTGCCGTGGTTGGCGCCGGCGTCGGTACTTACTTTGGGTTGCGGGCGCTATCGCTGCAGAGCGACTTCAAGAACACGCCCACGGTGGACCTTGCCGACAAGGGCGAGAACTCCGCCCTCATCGCGGACATGTGCTTCGGCGTCGCCATCACCTTCGGCGTCACCTCGGCGGTTCTGTTCCTGTCCGATTCCCAGGACGCGGCCAAAGACGCTCCGAAGGACGCCCCCAAAGAGGGCGCTCCGCCCGCCAAGGCCCAGGCCAAGCCCGCGCCCCAGGCCAAGAGCACCGTTCGCATCATCCCCACGCCCATTGTCACGCCCACTGGTGGCGGTGCGGGCGCTCTCATTCGGTTCTAAGCCTCAAGGAGCCCGCCCGTGTTTGCCTCCAAGAAACCTTCCCAATCGATGTACCGCGGCGTCGCCGCCGCACTCGCAGCGTTCGCATTCCTCGCTGGCTGCGAGCTCGCGGTCGACTTCGACCGCTCCAAAATCCCGACGCCGCAGAGCGATGGCAGCGCGCCGATCGCCGATGCGAGCCTCGACACCGGCAGTGTGACCGATGCCGCCCCGACGGACGCGGCCACGGACACTGGCACCGACGCGACGGCGACGGATGCCGCATCCGACGCCAAGGCTGACAGCACCACCGATGCCGCCAGCGATGCCGCGGACAGCGGCAGCGACGCTTCGGACGCCGCCACCGACTGAGCGCTGCCGAAGGTCGAACGGTTCGCTCCGTCCGACTACGGTGGTGTCCGTGCCGCCTACGACGCCGAGCGAACGGCCTCGGCCACGATGTCCGCGTCCGCGGGCAGCATGGTCGGCGCGTTGGCGCGTTCGCTGTGGATGCCCGGGAGGGTACCCTCGTGGTATCCGCTCTTGAACTCCGTGAACTTGAGGCCATGCGCCGTGGACACCACGACCACTTCGTCGCTCGCAGCGATGGTGCCTGCCTGACGTAGCTTCTTGGTGGCGGCCAGGGCGACAGCCGTGTGCGGGCACGAAAACAAGCCAAAGCGGTCGGCCTCTGCGGCCGCATCGGCGAGCTCGTTCTCCGTGGCGTCCATGGCGACGCCATTCATGGCCGCCATGGCGCGCAACGCCCGCGGCGCGCTGACCGGCGCACCGATTTGGATCGCCGTGGCCAGCGTGTTGCCCGCGGCCATGGGCGTCACCTGTGCGGCCTGCGCCCGGTAGGCCTGCACCATGGGGTTCGCCCGCTCGGCCTGCGCAATGCACAGCCGCGGGAGGCGCTCGATGAGACCCAGACGCAGAAGCAACGAGAACCCTGCGTGCAACGCCGCGCTGTTGCCCAGGTTGCCCGACGGGAGCACCACCCAATCGGGCGCACGAAAGCCCAGCGATTGCGCGATCTCGAAGGCTACCGTTTGCTGGCCCAAGAGGCGCAGCGGGTTCATGGAGTTGGCCAGGTAGAAGAGCCCGCGGTTGGCGAGCTCACCGACGATGCGCATGCACCCGTCGAAGTCGGTATCGAGGGCGAGCACCCGAGCGCCATGCGCCATGGGTTGAACGAGCTGCGCCGCGGACACGAGACCCCGCGGGAGCAAGACGAAAACGGGGATCTGCGCGAGGGCACCATAGGCGGCCAGCGCCGCCGAGGTGTCGCCCGTGCTTGCGCACGCAAGGGCGCGCGGAAAGGCTGGCGCCTCGGCCATGGCGGCTTGTGCAACGCTCACCAGAACCGTCATCCCAAGGTCTTTGAAGGAGCCCGTATGCGTGTGACCGCACTGCTTGATGGCCAAAGAGCCGATGCCCCAGCGCGCCGCCAGTCGGGGCACCGGCAAGAGCGGCGAGCGCCCCTCGAAGGTCGTCACGATGTCTTTGTCTTGGAGTCCGGGGAACACCCACTCGCGGAACGCCCACACGCCGGAAGGGTTGGGGAACGCGGGGTCTTGGGCGCGTTCGCGCAACAAGGCTTTCCAGTCTTCGGGCGACTTGCCCTCGAGCGCTGAGGCCGGGTGTTCGACCTCGAGGAGCCCCTGGCACGTGGGGCAACGGTAGACGGCCTGCGTGACCGGGAAGGTCTCGGTGCAGCCCGCGATGCAACGAAAACGCGCCGTGAGCGCCATCAGGTGCCGCGGCGGCAGTGCAGCTGCCGCTGGAGATTGGTGGCTGGTTTCGAAGTCGGCCGGCAGCGATAGTCACTGCCGATGGCCGCGCAGTCTTGGTCGGTGCAACAGACCTCGGCGCAGGTCTTCTCGTCGGGGTTGCAGAAGTCGCTCTTGCAGTCGCTGTCCTGCGTGCACGTTGCTCCGAGGGCCAAAGGGCCCGCCCCGGACACGCACACGTTGACGCTGTCCGGGGGCAGGATCAGTGTGGAGCACTTGGGGTTGCTGATGCCCACGCAGTCTTTGGCGCCGCAACACGCAGGTCGACACTTGCCCAGGTAGCAGGCGCCGCTCTTGCAGTCGCTGTTCTCGGAGCAGCTTGCGTAGTCGGCGGCGAGCGCTGCGCCCTGGGCGCAGTTCAGCGTGAAGTGCCCTTGGAGCGTGCCGAAGCGGCACACGGCGCCCCCAGTGCACTCGGCGTCGACGCAGCACGTGTCCGCGCACTTGTTTTGATCGCAGAGGCCCGAACGGCAGTCGGCGTTCTTTGTGCACGAGGCGCCGCCCTTGCTGCCGCCGGAACTAGGTACGTCGCGCTGCAGCTGGTTGCCGCGAACGCAGTACTTGCCACCGGTGCCAGGCCCAAAGCAGACGGAGCCGCTCGGGCAGTCACTGGAGTCGCAACAGGTCTGCGTGCACACGGCCCCGCTGTTTTGCACCACGGTGGACGTCAGCAGCGTCCCGTCGCCGCACAACCGGCTTGCGCAGTCGGCGTCGACGCGGCATCCGCCGCCCACGGGCAAAGGCCCCGCGTCGGCATCGACGGCCGGCGAGTCTTTGCCCGCATCTACGGGGCTGTCGCCATCTTCGGGGGCGGAGCCGTCTTCGACATCGGCGGCGGCGTCCGGGGTGCTGGTCACGAGCTTGACGCAACGCCCTTGTGTTTGGTCGCAGGTGAGGCCGGGCGGGCACGCGCTCGGGCTTGTGCCTGCACATCGGAACGAAGGAACGTCGCTGCCCACGATGGCCTGGCATCCGAGAACGACGACGGACACGACGGTGCCGAGGGCTACGGCGCGCACCTGGAAACTGCGGCGGCTCACCAGCGCACCACCGGGGCCATCGGCAAACCGTTGGTGGACGCCGCAGAGGTGCTCGCGGGCTTGCTGCGGGCGAAGTACAGGATGCCCGTGGTGATGGCCAACGCGGCACCGGCGACAAAGGCGATGTCGGCGACGACGGCCTGCGTGTGCGCCGTGTCCACGCGGGATTGCAGATCGTTGTAGCTGCCGTCACGGCCGGTGGTGAAGTCGGAGCCAGGGCGGTTGGACAGGGCCAGCGCACCAAAGGTGATGCCCACACCGGTGCTGGCGATGGCCAGGCCCGCGGTGACCGTGGTGAGCGTGTCCCAGTGACCGCGGGATGGCGGTGTCGGCGCTGGTGCTGGCTCTTTGGGCGGCGTCTTGCCGTCTTGCTTTTGGTCCTGGGCAGCCTGCTGTGCAGCGAGCTCTTTTTTTGCTCCCTCGATACGCTTGATGAAGCTCTCGGCGCGCTGCTTCTCGAGGGCCACGGGGCCCATGTCGATGAAGGTCCGAAAGTGGCCAATGGCTTCGTCGAAGCGACCGAGCTTCTCGCAGACCACGCCCAGGTTGAACACGAGATCTTTGGCCTCGGGGTCGAGCGCCCGGGCAGTCTGGAGCTCGGCCAAGGCGGCCTGGTAGCCGCCACTCTGGTAGAGTTCTTTGGCCTTGGTAAAGTGCACTTG
>JBIKNA010000463.1:0-5731 GCA_044358965.1 Polyangiaceae bacterium | reverse complement strand
GACCAACGGCACGGACTGCAAAAGCCGCGAGCAGTGTGCATCGCTCCAAACCATCAAAGACGACTACGACGCTGCGGTGACGGGGTACGTCGTGTCCATGGGCGTCGCCAGCGCCGCGGGCGTGCTCGCCTTGGGCGTGGGGTTCCTGTGGCCCGACAAGAAAAATGTGGGGGGGGGTACGACATCTATGCGCGTCGTGCCTAGCGCCAGTGCCCAAGGAGGAAGTCTCCTTTTGCAGGGGAGCTTCCAATGAGCAAGTCACGTTTGGCCGTGGGCGCTGGGTCGGTGTTGGTGGCGCTGTCGCTGCCACACTGCGGGGTCTTCGAGTCGAAACCGCAAGACTGCATCGATACGTACACGTGCACGGGGCTCGCACCGGATGGCTCGCTGGCCGACGGCGGCAGCAACGACGGGACCATCGGGCCCGACGGCGCCGAGCCCGACGTGGTGGTGCCCACGGGCTGCGACTTGAGCGTCGAGCCCAAAGACAGTCTGCCGTGCATCTCTGACACCGTTGGCGTGTTCGTGGCGCCCACGGGCAGCGACACCGCGGCGGGCACACGGGCCAACCCTTTTCGAACCATCGGCACGGCGGTGGCCAAAGCGGGCAAGCGTCGCGTGTACGTGTGCGAGGGAGCCTACGAAGAGAACGTGCTGGTCGACCGCGGGGTCGAGATCTACGGCGGCTTTGCTTGCGCTGGGTTTGCGCCCAACGCATCGAGGCCCAAGCTGGCTCCCAAAAAAGACGTGGCCATCACCATCAAGAGCGGTGCCGCAGCCGTGCGCATCACCGACCTCGAGATCATGGGCACCGCCGAGGCGGGCAAGGCGGGCGCGTCGGCCATCGGCGCCTTTGTGGCGACCTCGACGGACGTGCTGTTCCGACGCTGCGTGATCCGCGCAGGCGCCGCCAACGACGGCGCCGAGGGCGGCACCACCAGCAACTTTGCCGGCAGCGCGCCGGGCGGCATGAACGCGAACGGCGGCGCGGGTGGGCCCGAGACCACCAACATGTGCACCGACGGGACTTCGTCGAAGGGCGGCGCGGGCGGCACGGCGCCGAATGTTGCCCCTGGAGATGGCATGGCGTCACCAAACGTCGGCGTTGCGAACGCGGGAAGCGGTGGACCTGCCGGTTGCCTTGCCGGAATCGTCGGCGCGAACGGAGCGTCTGGCGCGGGTGGCACCGCGGGATCGGTGACGGGGGCCCTCGATGTCTCGGGGTGGCGCAACGACCAAACGGGTGGCGCTGGCAAGAACGGGAATCCAGGGCAAGGTGGCGGAGGCGGTGGCTACCGCTCCAACATCACCGCCGGCGGTGGAGGCGGCGCTCCCGGTGGCTGCGGCGGCGGCGGCGGACGCGGCGCTCCTTCAGGTGGCTCCAGCTTTGCGCTGCTCTCTTTTCAGTCCAAGGTTTCCGTCGAAGCCGGCGAGCTTGTGTCGGGTACGGGTGGCAAAGGCGGCAAGGGAGGCAAAGGCGCCCCGGGCCAAGCCGGTGGCGCGCCCGGCGCAGGCAACTGTGACGGCGGTCCGGGCGGAGCAGGCGCTGGGGGTAGTGGCGGCGGCGGTGGTGCCGGTGGCCACTCGATGCCCTTGGCCTACGTGGGTTCCGCTCCATTGTTGCAGAATGCAGCCAAACTGACCGCAGGCACCGGCGGGGAAGGCGGGGAGGGCGGTGATGAAGGCCAAGGACCGGGCAACCCAGGCAACAAGGGCGAAGCCGGCGCCAAGGGCACACAAAGCGACGCGCCTACTGCGTTGTAGGCCACGACGCGCGCTTCAGGGAGCAGCAACGTCGGCCCTGGGATCCTGATCAACACCCAGGTCCCGCCATCGCGCCCCCGCACCAAGCTCCAGACCCAAGCCGCGCACCCGCACCCAAGCCGCGCACCCGGCCCGGTCGGAGAACACCCGGCGCCGCCGTTCGATCGCCCCGAGCGCTGCGAGTCTGAAGTGTCACCCATGCTGCGGGTCAGCACCGTGCGGGTGCGCGTGCGGGTGCGCGTGCGGGCGCGGGGGGTTGGGGGTTGGGGCGTTGCGCTTGGATGGTGGTGCGTGCGCGGGGAGCGGTCAGGGCGGGGCAGGGCAGCCGTCTGGGTGCTGGCTTCGTTTTTCCTTCCAAAGGTCCAGTCGGTTCTTTAGCGTACGGAACAGAAATTCCATGCGTTCCGCTGTTCGAACACTCGCCGCTTGTGCCCTGGTGCTCCTGCTCACTTCGGGGTGCGGCAGCGTGTACTACGCGGCGCAGGTCAATTCGGCAGAGTCGCGTCTCGAGCAAGCCCGCGCGGCGGGGGCGGCGGAGAGCGCGCCCTACGAGTTCTACTTTGCCGAAGAGCACCTCAAGAAGGCCAAGAGCGAGGCTGCCGATGCCAGCTACGGCGACGCCGCGCAGCTCGCGGAAATTGCCGAAGAGTACGCAAAACGCGCCATCGACATGGCCAAGGCCCAGAAGCGATGAAGCCTGCGTTGGCGCGCAGGGGGCGGCAGGGCCAAGGGCGCGCCGCGATGTTGCGTCGCGCGCTCTGCGCGGGCAGCGCGCTATTGCTGCTCGCGTCGTGCGCAAGTGCGCCGGCGCTGCGGGGCAGGGTCTTGGGGCTCGAAGACGTGGTGCAAAAGGCCGAGGCCAATGGCGCCAAACGCTGCGCGCCGCGGGAGCTCGCCTTGGCACAAGCGCACCTTCGCTTTGCCGCGCTCGAGCTCGACCAGGGGTCCATGTCCCAGGCCGAAGACCACCTGGCCGTGGCCGAGCCCAACGCCCGGGCCGCGCTCGCCGGGTCACCGGTCGAGCGCTGCACCGACATGCCTCAAGTGGCAGCTTCCGACAAAGACGGCGACGGCATTCCGGACGGCGCCGACAAATGCCCCGAGGCCCGAGAGAACTACAACGGCTTCGAAGACGAAGACGGTTGCCCGGACGATCCCGACACCGACGGGGACGGCGTGCCGGACTCCCGCGATGCGTGCCTGCTCGAGCCCGAAGACAAAGACGGGTATCTCGATGACGACGGCTGCCCCGAGCTCGACAACGATCTCGACGGCATTGCCGACGCCAAAGACAAGTGCCCCAACGAGCCCGAAGATTTCGACGGCTTCGAGGACACCGATGGCTGCCCGGACCCGGACAACGATGGCGACACCGTGCCCGACGCGCTCGATGCGTGCCCCAACACCCCAGGTCAACCTGGTGGCGAGCGCTCGGGCTGCCCCAAGCTCGTGATGGTCACGGGCAAAGAGATCCGCATCACGCAGCAGATCCAGTTCGACTTCGGCAAGGCCACCATCAAACCCGTCAGCTTCGCCATCCTCGACGCCGTGCGCGACGTGCTGCGCGACAACCCCAAGATCACCCTCGAGCTGCAAGGCCACACCGACAACGTCGGCCCTGCGGCCACCAACCAAAAGCTCTCGCAAGCCCGGGCCGATTCCGTGCGCCAGTACCTCGTCAAGGCAGGCATCGACGGCGCGCGCCTGACGGCCAAGGGCTACGGCATGTCCCAGCCCCTGTTGCCCAACAGCACCGAGAAGAACCGCGAGCTCAACCGGCGGGTCCAGTTCATCCGGACCGAGGCCAAATAGGCCCTCTGAAGCCCCGCGACGGCAAGAAGTAGGACCTGCGCAGAGGGTGTAGTACAAGTGTGTTTACGTGGGTCAAGGGGGCCGTTCGCCGGTTTCTCTTTTCAACCCACGGGGGTTTCGTTGTAAGGACGGCCCCTGCGCTGTGCCCTGGCGCTTATCCATCGACTTCACGAAGGAACGGACTCAACCGTGCACGACCGATCGCGAAAGCTCTGGCTCTTTTCCTCCGTCCTTGCGGCGCTGCTGGCGACCGTTTGGGTTGCGCCCGCGCAGGCACAAGACAAGAAAGTCGAGGCCGCCGCCAAGGCCCTTCAAAAGAAGGCCATGGACGAGGACTACCTGGCCACGGAGTTTGCCAAGGCCCAAGACAAACTCGACAAGGCCATCACCGCCTGCGGCGACAGCAAGTGCTCCGCCAACATGCGCGCGTTGCTCCGTCGCGATTTGGGCGTCGTGCTCATCGGCGGCCAGCTCAACAAAGACAAAGGCCAGGCTGCCTTCGTCGAAGCCCTCAAGCTCGATGCCAGCATCCAGCTCGACCCTGATCTCAAGACCAAAGAGCTCGAGCAAGCCTGGGATGCCGCCAAGAAGGGTGGCGCTGCCCCGGCCACCGCGCCCGCAGCTGGCGGACCGCAGCCGGCCGGCGACTTCCAGCACACGCCTGTGACCGAGCAGCAAGTGCGCACCGGCGTGCCCATCTACGCCGAGTACAAGGGCGAAGAGAAGATCGTGAAGGTCGTGGCCCGCTACAAGGGCTTCGGCATGCCCGAGTTCAAGGTGCTCGAGCTCAAGAAGATGGGCGAGGGCGGTTGGGGCGGTGTGGTCCCCTGCGGCGACGTTCAAGTTGGCACGTTCGTGTACTTCTTGCAGGGCTTCGACGCGGCCAACGATCCGGTCGTGGTCGCCGGCGATCGCAACAACCCCTACAAGGTGCCCATCAAGCGCGAGGCAGTGGCCGAGGCGCCGCGCCTGCCGGGCCAGGCGGCCCCCACGCAGTGCCAAGACACCGGGGACTGCCCGCCGGATTTCCCGGGCTGCAAGCGCCAAAAGCCCGTCAAAGACAAGAGCAAGGACGAACCCGAACTCAAGTCTGACGGCGACGATTGCGACGAAGACACCGAGTGCAAGAGCAACAAGTGCGAGCGAAAGCCCAACTCGTCGTCAGGCACCTGCGGCCCCAAGGCCGAGGCCATGCCCAAGTTCTGGGTGGGCGCGAGCGCCAGCTTCGAGTTCTCGCTCGTGCCCAGCGCCGATGACGTCTGCAAGACGCTCCCCAAGAACCCCGCGGATGTGAACATCCCCAACCGCGACAAATCCCAAGACGGCTTCCCGCTCAACGACAAGGGCTACTACTGCACGCGCAGCGACGGCTCTGACTACCCCCGCCGTCCGCCGAGCTCGCCCGACGAAAACAATGCCATTGTGCTGGGGACCAACGACAAGGTCACCGGCGGCAGCGCGCCGGGAAACCTGCGCCTGATGGCCCAACTCGACTACGCCGTGCACCCGAATGTTCTTCTTGGGGCCCGTGTCGGCGTGGTGCTGTTCACCTACCCGGGCAAGGCCGCCAGCGAAGATGCCAAGCGCTTCGGTGCCTCACCTCTGCACCTCGAAGCCCGCGGGACATACCTCATTGGGCGTGACCCACTGACCAAGGTCGGCCTCGCCCCGTTCGTGTTCTTCGGCGCCGGCGTCTCTACGTTCGACACCAAGATTCCCGTAAAGGTCAACGAGACCGGAAAAATCAATCCGGTTGATGTCGATGCGTGGTCCATTACCGGACCCTTCTTTATGACTTTCGGCGGCGGCGTTCGTTATGCGTTCCAGCCCCGGGTCGCCGCCCTTGGGGGCCTGCGCGCCAACCTGGCCTTCGGCAACGCGTTCGTGCCCTCCTTCGGGCCCGAAATCGGCGTCCAGTACGGCTTCTAACCGGTAGCGCCCGGCCACCCAAGCGCTGCAAATGCGACTGTCTCGGGTGGCTGTGGGCATGCGGCCCGGTGTTTTCGCCGAGCTTCAGGGGCACATCGACGCAGCGCAACGCGCTGGCGTTCGGTTGTGCCCCTTGCACATTGGCGACACGTGCCTTGCGCCACCCGAGGCCGTGCCGGCCCACCTGCGCGAGCCCCGGGCCGAGTGGTTCGCCTACGGTGCCACC
>JBIKNA010000462.1:0-5745 GCA_044358965.1 Polyangiaceae bacterium | reverse complement strand
TGGTTCTGGAGCGGTGACTTTGGCCATCTCGATGCCGAAGGCCGCGTGTGGTTCCATGGCCGCCGCGACGCACTCATCATCAAGGGCGGCGAGAACATCTACCCGGCAGAGCTAGAAAACGCGCTCTACAAGCACCCTGCCGTGGGTGAGTGCGCGGTGATTGGCGTGCCCGATCCCATCTTCGGCCAAGACTTGTGCGCCTTCGTGCAGCTCAAAGCCGGCGCAGTGGCCACGGCCGATGAGCTCGTGCACTTTGTGACCCCGCTGGTGGCCGACTTCAAGAAACCACGCGAGCTGTACCTGTTGCACGAGCTTGGTGATCTGCCCGAGATCCCCAAAGGCCCCAGCAAAAAAGTTCTCTACCGAGAGCTGCGCGCTTACTACGCGCGCAGGTTCCCGCCCGAGGAGTGACGATGAAGCGCGTGTTCATCACCCGCAAACTTCCGGCCGTTGCCCGCGACACGCTGGCGCAACACTTCGAGGTCGTGCAGCACGACGGCGACGGCCCTGTGCCGCGCGAGCGCTTGCCCGCTCTCGTTCGGGAGTTTCATGGCATCTTGAGCACCGTCGCCGATCGCTTCGACCGCGCGATTCTGGACCACGCGAGTACGCTCACGTGCCTGTCGAACTACGCCGTGGGTCTCGACAACATCGACGTGGCCTACGCCCGCGAGCGAGGCGTCCACGTCTACAACTTGCCGCCAAACGTCACCATCGCGAGCACGGCAGATCTCACGATGGGGGTCTTGCTCGCCCTGGTTCGACGAATTCCCGAGGGCGCCCAGCTCGTGCGCGAGGGCAAGTGGACCTCTTGGGATCCGAACCTGTGCCTTGGGCAAGATCTGCCGGGCAAGACCCTGGGCATCATTGGCATGGGCGCCATTGGCAAAGCCGTGGCGCGCCGTGCCCTGGGCTTCGACATGCGCGTGGTGTTCCACAACCGCTCGGTGGTCACGCTCGAGGGGCCGCTCAAAGATCACGTGCAACAAGTGAGCTTCGAAGAGCTCCTTGGCACCAGTGATTTCATCTCGCTCCACGTGCCGCTCACGCCCGACACCAAAGGCCTCATCAACGACGCCGCGTTTGCCGCCATGCGCCGCAGGCCCGTGCTCGTGAATATGGCCCGCGGCGCAGTCATCGATACCGCTGCGCTGCTGCGCGCCTTCGCGGGCAACCAAATCCGCGGCGCCGCCCTCGATGTCACGGATCCCGAGCCCTTGCCCGGCGACCACCCGCTGCTCGCGCTACCCAATTGCCTAGTGGTGCCGCACGTGGGCACGTCCACCATCGAGTGTCGCCACGACATGGCCAAACACGCAGCGGAGCGCATGGTGCGGCATTTTCAGGAGCCCAAGGCATCCAGGGAACCGCCTGCGACTTGATGGGAACGCGCAGACGTACGGACTCGTCGGGTGGCGGGGGTGGCGCCCTTGGCTTTCGGCGCATCGGCGTGGCCTGGCCGCGCCCATCATCACGGGCCCGTGCGGAACAGCAGCATGGCCCAGTACTCGAGTCGAGGTACGGTCACCTCGACGAAGCCCCCTCGGGTGTCGGTTCCTCGACGGATGACGAGCGGGTTTAGGTTACCGGCAGTCGCGTCCGGCGAGGCTGTGGACACGTTCGTGATCTCCGCCGCGTGGGGATCGTACAGGCGAACCACGATGTTCGTCTGCGGCACCGGCGTAGGGGACGAGTTGCGCCAGACGTCGTCGTCGACTCCGATGAGGTTCACCAGATGAACGATCGTGTACGGGCCAAGCTCTCGAACGGTGGTCCAGAGCCCGCCGGCGCCGGTCGTCACGAGCGACTGTCCCGAGGTAACCGCGAGATCGCTCCTCCGATCGTTCCTGGCAACGACGTCCCTGCCGAAGAGGACGTTCTCGTACGCGGTCATGAAGGAGTACTGGCGCGTGAGCGCCTCTTGCAGCCTGGTTGTGAGGCTTTTCGAGCGATTCGGAAAGTACTCGTGGGCGAGGCTCTGAACATCGTCGCCGATCTCGATGTGGGACGCGCCGCTCGCGAACATCACCGCGTTGGCCAGGAGGACGGAGTTGTAGTCGAACGTCCCGAGGGTCAAGCGATCGATATGAATCGCCCCGGTGTCGCCCTGATCGTAGCGAAGCTCGACCACGTGGGCGCCAGCCTCGACCCGCACCTGCGCCCAGGCGTCGTAGGACCAATCGGTCCAGGCCGGTCGGCTGTAGAAAGGGATCTGCGCAACCTTCTCTCCGTCGACCCAAACCGTGCGTGAGGCTTGGCTGCCGGTGGCGTTTGCGTACCGAAACACCAGCGATACGGCCTCGAACTGCGGTGCTTGGATCGTCCATCGGAGGCTCTGCCCGACGGTATCGAAGCGCTCGACGTAGCCCGATCCGCTGAAACCGGAGTCCGTGGTGGCGATGGTGAGCCTACCTCCGAGGCGCTCGGCGTCTTCGGCCTCGTGAACCTCTCCGATGTCTTCGCCGTAGTTCGAGTACCCCGCGAGAACCGCGGGGCGCTGCTCCCCAAGACGTCGAAGCTCTTCGACATAGGCGCGGACCTCTTCGTACGTTTTGGTGGTGTACCAGAGCTCGCTGTAGAGGGCTTCGCATGTGTTGCTCGTGGCCACTGGCGCCACCGCCCATCCGCCGACGGAGCCGTCCACGAGGTTGAACGTGCACGTCGCGCGGGTCGGGTCGCGAGCCGAGAGCCCATCCTTGATGGCGTGGAGAAACTTCGGAAAGGTCTTCGGTAGATCGACGACGGAGCCGTCGCTGCGGAACGGAGCCGAGCGCGGTCCGAACTGGTCGATGTGCACGCCATCGAAGCCGAGCGTGCGCACGGCGTCGCTGTACTGTTCCACCATCTTGCCTTGCCACCCTTGGTTCGCCGGGTCGAAGAGATAGAGAGCCGTGCTCTGTCCGAAGCCAAGTCTGACCTGCTGGTCGTGGGCGGCCGTCTCGTAGAGCCCCCACGCCGGATCGACCGCCGAGATGCGCTCGTAGTCTTCGCGCGCGGCGTAGGCGGTGACATAGCCCATCGCGTGGCCGCCGTACCCGTGGACGGCGTCCACGAGACCCCGAATCGTGGCGAACGAGCTCGGTCGCCCGAAGAGATCATTCCATGGATCCACGATCCCCCCGCTCGTGTTGCGCTCGACCAGAGCCTCGTGTCTCCAGGACCAGTCGTAGAACTGAAACAAGTTGATGCGAAAGTCTTGCGCAAGCCGCTCCACGATCCGGTTGGCTTCCGCAGTCGTTTGCCCCGGCGGAAAGACAGAAAGGAAGCCGTAGCGAGGAAAGACGGTGGGTCGTGAGCTCACGTCCAGGCCCGCGGAGACGTGTGTTTTGCCCGCGTCGGCGGTGACGGTGGCCATGTACCCGACGAAGTCGTCGGCCGGAGCACGAAACGACAGGATCGCGGGGGACACCTGCCGCGGCCCCAGGTCCATCGTCGTCCGTAAGGATGAGGAGACGGCACGGTCGAGGTGCTGGATGTCGAGATCGACCGACGCTGCGCATGCGAGGTCGTCGAGGTTCGTGACGTCGACGAGGAGTCGCACCAACTCGCCAGGTTGGTAGCGTGCCTTGTCGGGTCGCAGATTCGTCGCCGTTGCGCGGCAGGAGGCAGGGCTCCCATTGTTGTCGGCCGCTCGCGCTCCGGCGTCGGACTCCGAGATGCCGCGCTTCGTGCAGCTCGAGCCTGCGGTGAAGACGAAGACCGCGACTGTCACGGCCGTGGCGACAAGAGCAATCCCGCGTCGTCGAAAAGGTTCTTGCATGATGCGAACGGAAAGCATCTCTCGCGCCACACGCTTTGGGGCTCAAAGCGCGCGACGATGGACCCAGAAGGCACCAGAGCGCCTCAACCCGTCATTTGTGTCTCCCACCGATGCGCGTGATGCATCGGTGGGGCGCGAAGTTAGCGACGTCCTGCCTTTGGCTCACGAAGTGCAGCTGTCTCGCCCAAGAACGCGAACGGCGTGCGTGGTGCGGTCACTTGCGCAGTCGGCACGCGTCTCTCCTCGAGAGTTTACCATCATGAAACGATTTCGAAGTCTTGCGTTGGGTGCGATCGGAGCCCTTTCCGTTCCCGTGATAGTCGCTGCCTGCTCGGACGCCAGCTCGACGACGACCGCCACGAACCCGCCTCCCGCGACTGGAACACCGACGACGACCGCGCCGGGAACGGCGCCGCCAACACCCCCCAACGTGCCGGACTCGGGAAAGAGCGTTTTCCCCGGGTACGGAACGGCGACGCTAGACAGCACGACGACGAAAGCCAACTGCACCGCCACGACGGATACGGGGATCGTTCCGCTCGACGGTGGAGGTGTTGCCGCGTCGTGCCCGGATGTCACTCCCGCAGGCGGGTTGTTCGACTGGCGTGACTCGGTCATGTACTTCACGTTTGTCGACCGCTTCTACAACGGCAATCCAGCGAACGATCAATCGCTGCTCTCCGGGGCCGACGAGCCGGGCGACTGGCAAGGCGGCGACTGGGCTGGCGTCACCAAGCGGATCGAGGACGGGTACTTCAGCGCGCTCGGCGTGAACACGCTCTGGGTCACGGTCCCGTTCGACAACCCGGACAGCTACGCGAGCCCGAAGGATCCCACAGCACCGCTCACGAGCGGAGGCGCCCACACGTTCACGGGCTACCACGGCTATTGGCCGCTCGATCAGTGGCCCGAGGGCGGGACCAAGCGAACGGAGGCCCGCTTCGGAACGGAACAAGAGCTGATCAAGCTCGTTCAAGTCGCGCACGCCAACGGGATCAAGGTGCTGTTCGACTACGCGATGGTCCACGTCCACATCTCGAGCCCGCTCTGGACCGAGCACGCGCCCGTCGTCACGGCAGGGACCGTGCAGAAGGACGTGAATGGGCGCATCCTCGACGCGACAGGGAAGCCCGCCTGGTTCTGGCCGAACCTGGCTCTCGACCAAAACCTCGCGCCGCTGGCGCAGACCGACGCCGGAAAGCCCCTCTCCTGCGAGTGCGGGACCGCCTGGTGCAGCTACGACGTCCTGCCGAACAACCCGACAGTGAATCAGCGATGCTGGTTCACGGACTACCTCCCGCACTGGAACTACACGGTCCCCGACGCGCTGGCCTACTCCCTCGACAGTGCCGTCCGCCTCGTCCGGGACACCGGCGTCGACGGCTTCCGTCTCGACACGGTCAAGCACATCCCTCCGGCCTGGTACCGCGGTCTCCGCGAACGGCTCACCGCCGAACTAGCGAAGACGGGGTCGACGCAGCGCTTTTACCTCGTCGGCGAGACGTACGACTTCGGCAATCGCGACTACATCAAGTCGTTCATCGATCCGACGACGAGCCTCGACGGTCAGTTCGACTTTCCGTTCCGCGCCAAGGTCGTCTCCGCGATGCTGGCGCGCTCGGCGGCGGACCCCTCGGATATCCAGGACATGCGCTCCCTTGCGACGTTTCTCACGGCAAACGACACGTTCTACGGGTGCGACGCCGTCATGAGCCCATTCCTCGGAAACCACGACATCGGTCGCGTGATTCACGTCGCCGAAGATCCGCCGAAGTGGAACGAGTACTCGAACGGTGGAGACTATGCCTGGCAATCTCCGCCTACGGTCCCGACGGTGGTCGCGCCCTTCGAGCGGCTCGCCGCGGCGTTCACGCTTCTGTTCACCGGACCTGGCGCGCCGCTCATCTACTACGGGGACGAGTTCGCGCTCCCCGGAGGCGGCGATCCGGACAACCGGCGCATGCTCTTCGACCAAAACGGAAACG
>JBIKNA010000461.1:0-5751 GCA_044358965.1 Polyangiaceae bacterium | reverse complement strand
CCGCCATGTGCCGGTGCTTCGTCGGGGTACACTGCCCTGATATGCGGCTCGCCGGGCATGGCGGCCATGACCTCGGAGGTCAACGTGGGCCCTTCGAGCTGCATATCGCCGCGCAGACCGGGCAGTCGGGGCGAAATACCCCGTTGCCAGCCTTCCTACACCCCACTATCGAAACAATGGTCCGGCGCCCGCGAGCGGCCATGCATCGCGCCTGTTGCGGAAGCCGTCTGTCGCCACCCTCGAGAGTCCTCCACATGCGCCTTGGTCTTGTCTATCTCCCGTCGCCAGAGCTGTCCGTTGCCTTCGAGAGCTTTGCTCTTGCGCTGACGGCCCATGTGCAGCGTCGCATGGTGCTAGGTCCCGAGGCGCAGGCTCATCTGTCGCTGCTTCACGTCGAGGCACCTTTGCGCAACGACGGCGACGCCGAGCGACTCTGGACCGAAGCCGCCCAAGCTTTGCCCGCGCAGGTGCGCTTCGATCTGCTTGCGCTCGGGCTCTTGCGCTACGACACCCCGTACAACGCGCCGCCGGCGCCGCCCGCCACCATGGCCTGGCTCATTGCTCCCTGCACCCAAGCGCTCCGAAGCGCCGAGCGCGCTGCGGTCGCGCTGCCATCTTTCGCGTCGCTCGGGTGCACCACCCAGAATGCCGACGCGTTTCAGCCGCACTTCACCATTGCCATGTGGGAGGGCTACGCTGCTCCCACCTTCGAGCCGCCGGCGTTTCTCCCGTCGACGCAGCACACCGGACACTTGGCCCTAGGCGAGATCGGCCCCAACGGCACCTACGTCCGGACGCTGTACAGCGCGCCGGGCTGAACGCGGCGCCGAACGCCATTGCGATGCGTGCTCTTTTTCGGCTCCGCGCGGTGCGACGCCTCGAGTCGGCGGCCTTGGGCAAGGTGCACACTTGCATCGTCGCCCGACGCGTTCACTCCACGATGGGAGCTGCGTGCGCTTCGGCTATACCGGCCGCGGCCATCTCGTCGAGGGCGCGCTGCATCAGCGCTGTATCGATGAACGTTCGGATGCGCACCGCTTTGCCCCAGCGCAGGTCGGCGATTTGGACGCCGTGGTTGACGTAGGGGGTGCCTACCATCGGCGTGACGTGGTCGTCGAAGACTGTGTACACGGTGGTGGCCCAGGGCCAGCCTGTGACCTTGATGCTGCGCAGTACGAAGCGGCTTCGTAGCAGACGGAACAATCGCGAAAACCAAAGCTCCATGCCCTTGCGCGAGATCCGCTCGCCGCCGAGCGCGTGCTCTCCCTCGAAGCGGTACCGGACCTTGTCGTCCATGAGGCCGAGCGCCACGCTGGCGTCGCCCCTGTTCAGGTGCTCGAAGGAACGGAGCACTTTGCCTCGCACAACCGCATCGTAGGGGGACAGCGAGAACCCATCGTCGGTGGAATCGACGGGGCTTGCGGGGGTGGACGGCGAAAGCGCCGTGGCCCGCCCGGCGCAGCCGACAAGCAAGAGCAAGAGGCCCGCGAGCAGTGAAGTCCGAAGGTCCACCCCCTGGAGCCTAGCGGCAATGTTGATGTCGTCAACATTAATGTGAATGGTGTCAATATTGAGCGATGGGGCGCCCGGGTCGGGCCTGCTAGGGTGGCGCTGTTCCGATGGCCCAGCGAACGTCACGCCCCGTCAAGAAGGCACCCGGCAGGTACCACCACGGCGAGCTTCGCCGGGCGCTCGTCGATGCGGTGCACGCCATGGTGGCAACAGGCGGCACGGGCGATCTTTCCCTGAGCGCTGCGGCCCGGAAGGCTGGGGTTTCGCCGCAGGCTGTCTACAACCATTTCGAAGACAAGGCCGAGCTCATGGCCGCCGTGGCAGAGCGGTTTGTGCGCAGCCTCGAGAGCGCCATGCGCGAGGCCCGGGGTGCGGCGAGCGATGCGGGCGCTGCGCTCGAGGCCACCGGTGTGGCCTACGTGCGACACGCACAAGCCAACGCCGCGCACTTTCGTTTTCTGAGCGCTCCGGAGCTTGCGAACAAGGCGCGACACCCCGGGCTCAAGGCTGCGTACGAGGCAGCCTTCGCCGTGCTGCTCGGGGCCATCGAAGACGCCCAGCGCGGAGGGGTCGTCCGCGCCGGCGATCGCAAGAAGCTCGCCGTTGCCGCGTGGACCATGGTGCACGGTCTGTCGTGGCTGCTGGTGGACAGTCAGCTCGCCATTTCCGGGGCATCTGCCGATGACTCCGAAGGTGCCGCGCGCGACGCCCTTCGGACATTATGGAAGGGGCTTCGCCCCGCGTGACGGTGGTGGCCGCGCAGCCGCGCCGTCATTCGCAAACGCGTTGCCATGCGCCGACGCCCGGAGGCCCATTGTGCAGCGTCCGCACATCTATGGTACGCACTCGCCGGCCCCATGTTCGAAGCCGCTGCCCTGGCGCTCGTTCAACTCGCGCTCATGCTCGCTGTTGCCACGGCGTGCGGTGCGCTCTTCGTTCGCATCGGTCAGTCGGCACTCATTGGCGAAATTCTCGGCGGCGTCTTGCTTGGGCCCAGCGTCCTCGGTGTGCTCGCCCCAAGGTTGCACGTGTTCTCGATGGCGGGCCCGTCCCTGGCGCTTCGAGACCAGGTCGTGAAAGTCGCCGCGAGCTTCTTCCTATTTTCGGTGGGGCTCGATCTCGACCCAAGCTCCATACGAAGACAGGGATTGGCCGCGGCAAAGTTGGGGGTCCTTGGCGCCGTGGGCCCCACGTTGCTGGGGGGCTTGGTGGTGCTGCTCGCCCCGGCGCTGTGGGGGGCCAAGGCGGTTGCCGCGCCCGTCGTTGTGGCGCTCACCGTCGGCGCCGCGATGTCCGTTACGGCGAACCCAGTGCTCGCGCGCTTGCTGCACGATCTTGCGCTGCTCAAGACGCCGCTCGGAGCGCTCTTGATGACGGCAACGTTGGTGGACGACCTGCTTGCCTGGTCGCTCATGGGGCTCGTGGTGGGCGGCGATGCCAGTCGAAGTGGCACCCAGGCGGCCATGCATACAGTCCTGACCATGGCGGTCTTCGCGGCGGTTCCGCTCGGCACCAAGTTGGGCGTCAAACCCGTCGTCGTCTGGCTCAGCAAAAAGAGTTCCGCGCTGACCGTTGCGTTGATTGGGGGACTGGTGCTGGCCTCGGCATACCTCACGAGTCACATGGGTGCGCACGCGTTCGTGGGGCCGTTTCTGTTGGGCGTCGGCCTCTCTGCGGGCGATCAAGTCACGCCCCTGTCGGCACCCCTGCGCCCTCTGGGCATCCTCACGCGGCGGGTCTGCGGGCCCATCTTCTTCGTTTCCATGGGGCTCACGGTCAACCTCGCGAGCCACTTCAGCTTGCAGTTGTCGCTCGTGGTCTTGTTGGTGGCGTGCGCAACCAAGTTGGCGTCGGTGCAACTGGCGGGACGCCTCTTGGGCTACGGCCCGAAGGCATCGCTGTTGATGGCCACAGCCATGAATGCCAGGGGCGCGGTGGGGATCCTTCTCGCGAAGGTTGCTTTCGACGCGGGGCTCCTCGACCCGCCGCTTTATGTGGCCCTCGTGGTGACGGCCCTGCTCACGTCGCTCGCCGCCGGCCCCATCATGCGTCGGCTGGCGCGTCCCGAGGTGCTCCGCGAGTTCTCCGACGGACGTTCGCGTTCTTAGAGGGGGCCCGCAACAGTGACGTTGCAGGGAACAAGAAACGGCCGTTCGTGGGCCAGTTCGCCATTCGCCCGGCGCATCCGAGCGCCAAACCCCAGGGCGCCGGCAAGAAAATCGGAACCAACGGGCGCAGGTGTCGTTAAAGGGGGGGCCATGCGTAGAGCCCTCGTTGTTTTCTGCGGTATCAGCCTGCTGGCTTGCGGCGGCGCCCAAGCTCGGCAAACGCCGCCAGACGTGGCCCAAGCCCGCGCGGCCACGGTACCTTCGGCACCCGATGCTGGCGCACGGCCCCCCAGCGATGGCCAGCCGCTCTTCGACAGTCTCGTGTCGATGGTTCGCAGGTATCACGTGTTTGCCCCGGCCACGGCCAAGAACCTCGGCAAGACATGGGAAGACTATCTGCCCCGGCTCCGCGCAGAGTTCGCCGCGGCGCATGATCCCAAGGCCCTGACGGTTGCCCTTTGGCACTTCGGCAACAGTCTTCACGACGTCCACTGCCAGTTCCGGCCGAAGGAACGAGGACCTCGGCTCCAGCTGGGTTTTCGCGTTGGCGTCGAGCGCAAGGGCGACGGGTTCGAGTTCTACGTGGAACGTGTGAACGACGACGCGTTGAAGAAACATATCTCCCCCGGCGACGTGATCGTTCGGGTCGACGGCCGGGGAGCCCACGAGCTGCTCGAACACCACGAACTCGACTCGAACATGAACGCAAAAGAGAACGTGGTCCTCGATGTCGCCCGGTTTCTTACGTCACGACGGGCGGCGTTTACCCATGTGCAGGTGGGCGACAGCTCGTCGTGGGAGGTGCGTCCGCGCGCGGGCGGCGAGCCCAAGACGTTCTCCGTTGCGTGGCGGAAGGCGAGCAACGACGACGACGGCGGCGACTTTGCCCTCGACTACGCCACGAACGAATGCGTCAACGCCGACGCAAAAGACTACGGACCCTACAAGATGACGGCCCGAGGCTATCGGACCTGCATCTATACCTCGACGGCCCCCAAGTACCGGGACTACCCCATCGTTCGGCACGTCTCGTTTCGCTACGACGAAATCCCCCACGGCCCGCTGGCCGACTACGATCTCATTCGCTCGACCCTGGCCCGCAGCAAGCCTCGCGGCGTTGTGCTCGACGTCCAAGACAACGGTGGCGGCATCAATCCCAACTTGTTCTTGGAGTGGTGGACAGACAAACCCTACGTCGACACGGTGACGAAGATGGTGCTCGACGACACGTTGCTCAAGGACGAGCACGGAGATGCGCACATCAGCAGCATCAACGACGCCGTTCGCGACTGGTACACCGGCGAGCTGGCCCGACGCACACCCGGGCAAAAGATCTCGGGGCCGCGACCGTTCATGTGCAAGAGCGACACCTGTGCCTGGGACAACCGGTACACGCCCAAACATCGGGTCACCGCTGCCCCGGTGGCCTTGTTGTTGGGCCCCGGCTGCGGGAGCTCCTGCGATGCCCTTGCCTGGCACTTCGACAAGGACAACATCGGCCCCATCGTAGGTCGCAGACCGATGGCCGGGTTCACGACACATCGCGCGCGTTTCGACGTTGGCCAGAGCGAAGGCAAAGGCCCACTCGGTACCATCGATTTTGCGGTCTCCTACGACACGCCCTCAGATTCTACGGAGAGCATCGAAGGAGCCTCGGTGACCATCGATGTCCCGGTGCCCCGAACCTTCGACAATCGCGAGCGCTACGACGCGTTGCTCGTGGACCGCGCCATCGAAGCCCTTGGCGCCAATGGCCAACGGTAGCGCCGCCGCACGCTCGGAGCGGCCTTTGATCGAGCGTTGCTGAGCGCTCGCCGCAAGGCATCGGAGCGCCGCGTGCGCAACGTGCTCATGTGCCGCAGCCTCGCGCGAACTTACTTGGCATGCATGGTGCACGCTTTGGCCAGCGGCACGGACTTGTCGCCCTGGCACACGTTGGCGTAGGCGCCGCCCATGCTCTTCTTGCTGACGCAACGTGCGATGCGGGCGCCGTTGTCGCCCACCACGTAGCCGCCGCGCACCATCTCTGCGGGGAAGATGCCCGTTATGTGCGTCGGGCCGCCCTTGCAGGCCGAAACCGTGGGGCACGAGGGGGCGTCGAAACAGAGAATGCGGTTGGCATTGCAGGCCA
>JBIKNA010000460.1:0-5763 GCA_044358965.1 Polyangiaceae bacterium | reverse complement strand
CGACCCCCTTGGGCGCCAAGCACGAGGGCGGCCCTGGGCAGCTACACGTGAGATCCAAGTCGAGCCCCTGCGCCGGCGCGATGCTGGGGCCAGCATCCCCAACGCCGAAGGAGACCTCGCTGAAAGCGAGGGCCATAGAGAGCTGCTCATTGCCATCTTCGCCCGTGGGTTTGGCCGGGAGCCCTAGGTGGTCGCAGCTGGGCGCGGCATCAACGTCAGGCGCTCCCGTGTCTGTAACGGCAGCGTCGGGGATTGCAGCAGGCGCGGGCAACAAGAGACTCGCATCGTAGACAGAACAAGCTGCGACGATGACAGTGCCCACAGCTACAGGGAGCACGGCCATTGCCAGTCTTCGAGCGCTTAGGGCCACAGCCCAGAGGCTATCGCCGATTGCCCGGGAACTCTATGGCGCGGCAGAAATGCTTCGAACGGTGGCCAACAGCTCCCGGCACTGCACATCGGTGAGCCCGGTGGAGCCGGCCTCGCCCTCGACGTGGCTGGGCTCCGCCGACGAGCCGCTGACGCAGTAGCTGGTTTCGCCCAATGCCTTGCACGCGATGAGCGTGCAAGCGCGACCTCCGTCGTCGACGACAGACGAGTACATGAACGCATCGGGCTCGTTGAGCAGCACCTGCATGCCCCGCTTGGGTGCGAAGGTCTGCGCCCACTCGCGCTGCGCGGCGAGGTCCAGCTTGCCCTGCTTGATGCGTTCCCGCGCGCCGCTGGGGAACACGACATCGATGCTCGCAGGCAACCCCGGCGCACCGTCGACCTCTTGGACACGGGCTCCGGGCGGCAACCCAAAGCGCACCTGCTGCTTGCTCCAGCTGTGTTCGGTGAAGCCCGGGGGCATGCCCACCATGGGCACGGGCGCCGCAGCGTCCAGAATGGCCGCAGCGTCGGCTTGCACCTGCAGGTCTTGGTTGCAGCCGCGGCACCCGGTGGTGGCAAGCGCCAGCGCGGCCACGGCGATGTTGCGACTGCAGAGGGCACTCATGGTTCTCGACCTTCGAAGACGCCTTTGGCGTCGAGCACTGCCCACTCGCCATGGGACGACAGGATCTTGACCTTGCTGGCGCTCGCGCCAAACACCTCTTGGACACGTTCGTCGTGCGGAGATTTGGTGCGCAGGAGCACCAAGTCGAAGTACGCCGCATAGGGCTCGTCCGGGCTGTATTTGCCCGTGCCGTGCCAGGCCAAGTCGCCCGGCGCAAAGGCCGCGGGGGTGGTCTCTTCGCGGTAGTGCACGGGCAGGCTCATGTACCGCGCAAAGCTAACAGCGCACTCACCGCCGCGCCGGGCCACGTAGTAGCCGCCCACGTGTCCGACGGCGTTTTGGCCCCAGCCGTCCAGGTAGGCCTCGTCCACCAACGCCACCACACGACGGTCTCGCGGTGCTTCGTCGACGGCCTTGCGCAAGTCGCCAAGGATCGGGGCCTGTGACACCCGCAGCTGCGCGAACGCAGCGAGCGCCGCCATGGCCAACGCCGGAAACACGAAGCGCTCGGTGGCGTCGACGAGCGGATTGCCGGCGGGCGTGGCCACCACGGCAAAGACACAGATCAGAAGCGACATGCGTTGGTACACACGCGCGGTGGACCAAATGACGTCGGGCAAGAAAATGTACAGGGCGCACGAGGTGAGCAACAACGCGAGCGGCAGCGACGTGCCTCGACGCCCACGCGCCCGAAAGAACCACGCGAGCAGCAACGAGATGAACCCCAAGCGCAGCAGGTATTGGTCGAAGCCATCGGAGCGGAAGCCCACTGCCGTCTGGAAGAAGTGCAGCAGCTTGTACCAGGCGTGGTTGTCGAGTCCGTCCAGCGCAGCAAAGTCCGAGTTCTGCACGTGGCCAGTTTGCTGCCGCGTGTAGACCCAAGCGGCGTAGGCCAAGGGCGGAAGCAAGGGCAAGCCGGTGCGCAGGGCCCGCAACAACCGAAGGCCCATGTGCTCCTGCGCCTCGAACATGCGCACCATGATCACCGTGAGGCACAGCGCATAGACCGCGCAGGTGGCCATGAGGTGAGTGCACATGCCCAACATGGCGAGCAGCACGGTGAACGCGTCGAAGGTCCAACGCTCGGCACCGGTGCGCCGAATGACCCGCGCGAGCACCAAAAGACCAATGGCCGCACCCAGGCAGAAGTTGGAGAAGCCCCAGGCCACGGGATAGTTGATGGCAAAGGTGCAGGCCAAGAAGGCGCGATGCAGCGGACGACCGCAGGCCCGCAGCAGCGAGACCACCGCAAGGCAGGTGAGCGCCACGATGCCGCCCATGACCACTGCGGCGGCGGTGTCGACGGGCAAGACCATGGCCAACAGGGCCACAGCCAAATGGAACAGCGAGTTATAGCTCGCGAGGTTGGTCTCGTAGAGCGAAGCGTCGGGCTGCTGGCCGCGGAGCACCCGCATGAGCGAGCCCGACAGCCCCAGGTGCGCGGGGTAGTCGGTGAAGGGCAAGTAGGGCCAGGCCACGAACAGCAGCAAGAAGCCCACCGGAATGCACCAGAACACCCATGTTTCCGCCCGGCTGTCGAGCCGGGCCGCCGAGAGCAGCGCACGGAACGACGCGCCGACGACGCCCGGTATCCGAGACGGGGCCGAAGGTTCCCTTGTGCTGCGCTCGATCTTGCTCGCCGCCGAAGAAGACACGTCTATTTCTTCTTACCCGTCTTGGACATGCGGTGGAACTCTTGCGTTGTGTAGCTGGGGGCCTTGGGCATGAACCACGGATCGCCCACGAGCGACGAGTAAAGAACGTGGAATCGGCTCCGGGTGCGGATCTGCACACTGAGTTGCAGCGAGCGAATGAAGTTGATGCCCATCTCGGCGGTGCCCATATTGGCCATGACGTTCTTGGGCTGATCTTGCTCTTTGGCCACCATGGCGGCCACGCGCTTGATCTCGGCGGGATCGTCGATCAGGTCCAGGTAGAACGCGTCGATCCAGGTGGACTCCGTGCGCTTCTGCATGATGGCGAGCAGCTGCTTGGCTTTGTTCTCGTTGGAGCCGGGTCCGTACAGCGCCGCGTTCATGAGCGGCATCCAAGCTTCTTCGCCGGCCATGGCAGCGCTCGCGTTGAACAGCGGCAGCGCCTCTTGGTAGGAGCCCATTTCTGCCAGCATGACGGCCACGTTGTTGCAGACGCGCGCGCGAATCGGGTTCGGATTGCTGAGGGCCTCTTGGTAGGCGGGCTTGACCATGTCGAAGGGTGCAGGCTTGCCCGCCACACGCGCGCGAAGCACCGTCAAGTCGGCGCGCAGCACGCCCATGGCAATGTTGTCGGCGTCGCTCTCCCGCGCCGGCAGCTGCGCAACGAGCTTCATGGCGTCGTCGAACGCGCTGTTGTCGCGAAGGTTGGCCGCCAGGGCCACGGCCACCCGCGCCCGCTGCATGAAGAGATCCGGCTCGTCGTCCGGTGAGATGGCGACGGGGGCCATGACGAGCCGCATGCTTCCCTTTGCGTCGGACTGTGCCATGGCGTGCGTGTAGAGCAGCCGGTACGCATCGGCGCTGTTCGGGTGCGCGGCGATCATCTTCTGGACCACCGGAGCACCGTTCAATAGGGCATCGAACAGAGGCTTCTGGTTGTTGAGACTGGCCTTGGGCAGGGCCGTATCGACGGCCTGCACCATGTATTGCAGCGGCAGACCTCGGTCGGGGTCGACCTTGGCCAATTGCGCCACCAGCGGCTTCAGTGTCTGAAACTCTTTGGCAAAGAACGCCTTGGTGGCATCGGGCTGCGTGGTGAATGGCGGCATCTTCAAGAAGAGCCGCTGCGCCAACATGGCCACCCGCAGCGACAAAACGGCCGGATCCGCGGACTCGGCGTTCGCCATGAAGGGGATGCGGGCATCGAGTTCCTGCAGAAGCTGCTCGCGAGACGAGTTGGCGGCCTGCTCGAGCGCGGCCGCCGCCACCCGGGCGCGCACCCGGGGGTCGTCGCCTTTGTCTTTCATGAGCGAAGCGAGCTGCTCTTCGGCCTCGCGGCTGCGGCCCAGCGACAACAGCAAGTCGACGCGTTCGACGCGCGCGTTGATGTCGGGCAGCTTCGACACATCGATGAGTTTCTTGAGGCGCGCAAGATCGCTCTTGTTGCGCGCGCGACGCGCTTGCAGGGCCGGCGGCGCATCCTGCGGGAGAGCGACATGTGCGAAGGCCTCTTGGGCACCGGCGAGGTCCGAGCACCGCGTGCGGAGCTCCGTGGCGCCGAACCAATCGCTCGTGTCCATGCGCGGGCTCACGCCGCGGCGCTTTTGGAACTCGTCGACGAGTGGCAACACACGTTCGCAACGGTCGCTGCGGGCGTACCCAACGGCCGACAGACCGATGAGACGCTCGGCCGTGTCGGCGGGCTGCCCAGACGCAATGATGCGCGCGCTGTAGTAGCGCCAGTGTGCATCGGCCTGCGGCGCGAGTACCTGCACCAATGGCGCGTCGATCTGGCTTTTGGCTTTGTCGGCGGCGGCCTGCCCCAGCCCTGCAAAGTGCTTGACCATCTCTTCCATGAGCTGCGGGATGTCTTTGGCCCGAAAGAACAGGTCGTGCAGTACGGCGGTGGCCTCGGGCACGCGCGGGCCCGAGGACCGGGCGATGGGCTCGGCCAATGCCAGAATCTGGAGCCCCGTGACGAGCAACCCCCGGAACGCCGAAAGATCCAGGTAGTCGATGCGCGGCGCCCACTTGTCGAGCAAACGGCGCGCCTCGGCCAAGCGCGCATCGTCGCCCACGAGCCCTTGGTGGCCGCGGTCGATGGCCTCGCGCACGACTTCTGGTGCCTGGGGCCAAAGGGGCGGAAGATCGCCTGGATCAATGTCTTTGATCAAATCGCCAAGAGGCCCCGGCGGCACCCGCAGCGGTACGGGGCCCGGCGTCGCGCTGGGGGCGGCACTTGCGCTCGCGGTGGGGGCCGGAGCGCTCGGGGTCTTGGGCGTGGGTTGGTCGCCGCCGCAAGAGGCCAAGAGCCCGAGAGCGCACGCGGGCACGATGAGCAGAGAACGCATGGGGCCGAGGATACCGCGAGCCGTGGTGCTCGCGGATGGCTGTTTGCGCCGAACCGCACTTGCGCGTGGGCTCAGAGCGCGGGCAACAACGCCCTTGGCACCACCTCTTGGAGAAAGTCGCGAAGCACGATGATCTTGGCGGGCAGCGGGCGCACCGGCGGGTGGACGAAATAGACCTTGGCGCCCATGAATGCGTACGAGGGCAGCAGGCGCACCAGGCGACCGGACGCCACGAGCTCCCGGGCCACGAACGAGGGCAAGCCTCCGATGCCGGCACCGGCCACCACCGCCTCGCGCACGAACATGAGATCGTTGGTGCCCAGGCGACCTGTGACCTCGACCTCGCAGCGCTCTGCCTTGGACCGTCCATCGAGGCGGAGCACGTTCTTGCCCTTGAGCGGCATAAAGAGCACATAGTCGTGCATGGCCAGGTCTTCGGGCTTTTTGGGTGCGTCGCGGCGGGCCAGGTAGGCAGGCGACGCATAGAGCTCCATGCCAATGGTCGCGAGCTTCTTGGCCACCAGCGTCGACGGAGCCAAGGCGCGGGTGCTGACCCGGAGGGCGGCGTCGAACCCCTCGCGCACCAAGTCCACCATGCGCGGGGTCAGATCAACGTCGATGCGAAGCGCCGGATGCCGCGCGGCCAGCGACGGAAGGTACGGCCCCAGCACCGCGAGGCCCAGGTCGAGCGGTGCGGAGATCTTGATGGTACCGAAGGGCTCCACGCCCGATCGCTCGAGGGAGAGCGCGGCGTCGCGCA
>JBIKNA010000459.1:0-5775 GCA_044358965.1 Polyangiaceae bacterium | reverse complement strand
AAGCCCGAGCATCTCGAAGCCGGCTGCAACGTCCTCTTGCGCGCCATGCTCGACCGCGCGGGCACTTAGTTACATGAAGTGACCGGCGACGAGCAGGATCTTCGATCAAGCTCGCCTCTGGCCCGGAGCCGGTGCGTAGCAACCGTGCCCCTGACGGCCCGCGCCCGCGGCACTCCCGAGCGCGCACCGCTCATTGCTCCCCGCCGTCCTAGCAACGCAAGCTGCGCGCCATGCCCCGCCGCCCCGCGGCTACTTCGCTTGTTCGCCCCGGGCGATGGCACCTTCCACCATGAGCTCGGCCACGGCCATGACGTCTTTGATCTGTGCCCGCTGCTCGCTCGCCGGCATCTTCTTCGCGAGAGGTCCGTCGAGGATCAGGCACGCGAGACCATGGGCCACCGACCACACGTAGGCCACCACGGCGCTTTCCGAGGGAAACGCCGGTAGACCCGCCTTGAACGCATCGCGGACGACCTCTGTGAGATGGTCGAAGGCGCGGTCGCCAGCGGCTTGGGCGCCCGGGCACTTGGCCAGGTTCATGAGTTCGGGCCGAAACATCAGGCGAAAGTGCGCTGGGTGCGCGCAGGCAAACTCCACGTAGGCGCGCCCCATGGCCCCCACGCGGGCGGCGACGCTGCCCTTGCTTGCCACGCGGGCCAGGCGCTCACGCAGCATGGTGAAGCCCTCTTCGGCCACGGCCCCCAAGATGGCTTCGCGGTCTTCGAAGTGATGATAGGGCGCCTGATGGCTTACACCGGCGCGGCGCGCGACCTCTCGCATGCTGAGCGCACCCAGGCCTTTGTCCTGGATCAGCTCGACGCTGGCCTCCAAGATCTTCGCACGCAGATCGGGCGCTTCCGCAGGGCTCACATCGTTTAGCGTGGCGCGGACACTTGACAGTGTCAAGCACGGGAGCTAGACAGTGTCAGGTGCACTAGACAGTGTCTAGTGCTCATGGAGGCGTTGGAACCCATGAATCGTCGCGATTGGGCACTGGGTGCGTTGGTTTGGTCCCTTGGATTTGCCGCTGCGGGGTGCCGCCCAGCGCACGCCGAGGGCGCGGCCAGCAGTGCGCCGCCCGCGCCGTTGCCCGTCAACGTTGCTCTCTCGCCCGTGCAGCGAGGGCCGGTGCCGCGGCCCATCCTGGTGTCTGGCCTGCTCGGCCGCAAGACCGAGGCAGACTTGGCCTTCAAGGTACCGGGCATCGTCGTCGCGGTGCCCGTCGACGTGGGCAGCAAGGTCAAGAAAGGGCAGCTCTTGGCGCTCGTCGACCCCACCGAGCTGCGCGCAGGTCTCGCGCAGGCCGACGCGTCGTCGCGCAAGGCAGACCGCGATCTCGAGCGAACCCGGGGCCTGCGGGGCACCGGCGTTGTCGCCGACGTCGAGCTGCAGAATGCCGAGACCTATGCCGAAAGCGCCAAGGCCGCCCGTAGCGCCGCCGAGTTCAATGTGGGCCACTCCGCCCTCCTGGCCCCCGAAGACGGCGTCATCGATCGCAAGAGTGTATCCGTGGGCGAGATCGCCCAACCCGGTCGTCCGGTGTTTCGGCTGAGTGGCTCTTCGCGCGGGGTGGTGTTGCGCGCCCAGGTGCCCGATCGTCAGGCCCTGCAGATCGGCGTTGGCACCCGGGCCTACGTCGTTCTCGACGCCGACGGCGTGCCGCAAGAGCCGGCGCGCATGGCGGCGCACGTTGCGCGCATTGCCAGCATGGCGACGCCGGGCCTTGGCACCCTCGAGGTGGAGCTTCTGATCGACGATCCGCGGGCGGCAAGCCTGCCCTCGGGCATCACCGCCAAGGGCTACATCGACCACGAAGAGCGGCCCGAGGGCGTTGTGCCGCCCAGCGCCATCACTTCTGGCCGGGGCCTCGAGGCCAACGTGTTCGTGGTGGAAGGAGACCGTGCCCGGGTGAAACGCGTGCAAATCGGCGCCATCAGCAGCGATGGAATCGCCATCGTCAGCGGCCTTGGCAACGCTGCGAGTGTTGTGGTCCGCGGCGCCGAAGACCTCAGCGATGGCGCCCTGGTGCGTGTGACGCCTTAAGCGGCGCTGCCGGGGGAGGGCCCCCATTCATCGCGAAATCGTTCGTCTCGTCTCGTCGAAAGGCTCTGCATGATCTCGGAGTTCGCTGTACGTCGTCCGCAGTTCACGCTCGTGGTGTTCTTTGCGCTGGCGGCGCTGGGGCTCATGGCGCTGTTCAGCATCCCCAAGGCCGAAGACCCCACCTTTCCGATCCCCACGTATGTCGTGGTCGCCGTGCTGCCGGGGTCGTCGCCCAAAGATGTCGAGCGGCTCGTGGTGGACCCCATCGAGACCCGCCTCAAGGCCCTCGACGACGTCAAGAACATCAAAACCGAGATCGAAGACAGCCTGGCGGTCGTACAAATCGAGTTCACCGCGGGTGTCGATGCCGCCAAGAAGCGTGACGAAGTACTGCGAGAGACCCAAGCCGTGCGGCCGCAGTTGCCCGCCGAACTCTTGCGGCTCGACGTGAAGCAGTTCAATGCCGCCAACGTGAACATTCGCGAGGTGGCTTTGCTCAGCGAGACCGCCAGCGTGCGAGAGCTCGACACGCTGTCCCGTGCGCTCAAGCGTCGCCTCGAGGCGGCCCCGGGGGTCGGTGAGGTGGAGATCGTCGGTCTGCCCAAACAAGAGGTACGCATTACCTTGGACCTGCCCCGCATGGTCGCCTTGGGCATGGCTCCGGCCGAGGTGTTTCGGGCAGTGTCCGAAGAGGGCAGCAACGTGCCCGCCGGCGCGCTGGACGTCGGCGCCCGTCGCTTCAACGTCAAGACCAGCGGGGACTTTGCGCAGGTCTCGGAGATCCAAGGCACGCTCCTGCGCGCGGGCCCGGGGGCCCGGGTCGTGTTGGGCGACGTGGCCAAGGTCGAGCTCACCGCCGCCGAGAGCACCCACTTTGCTCGCTACGATGGCAAGCGCGCCGTGTTGGTGACCGCAGCGCAAAAAGAGGGGCAGAACATCTTTCAGGTGGACCAGGCGCTCGCCCAGGAGCTTGCGGCCTTCGAGTCCACGCTACCCCGCACGGTCACGCTGGCCCGGGGCTTCGGCCAAGTCGAGAACGTGTCGCATCGGCTCTCGGGCTTTGGCCGCGACTTTGTCATCGCCATCTTGTTGGTGCTGCTGACGCTGCTGCCCCTGGGTTTCCGCGCGTCGTTCGTGGTCATGATCTCGATCCCCCTCAGTCTGGCCATGGGGGTCCTGTTCCTCAAACTCACGGGCTTCAGCATCAACCAGCTCAGCATCGTGGGGTTCGTCATCGCCCTCGGTCTGTTGGTGGACGACTCCGTGGTGGTCGTCGAGAACATCTCGCGGCACCTGCGCGAGGGGCTGTTGCCACGGCAGGCCGCCATTGTGGCAACCAAGCAGATCACCGCGAGTGTGCTCGGATGCACGGCCACACTCATCTTCGCCTTCTTGCCGCTCTTGGCGTTGCCCGGTACCGCCGGCCAATTCATTCGCTCGCTGCCCGTGGCCGTGGTGGCCACCATCGGCGCATCGCTCTTGGTGTCGCTGACGGTGGTGCCGTTTCTGTCCAGTGTGTTGCTGGTGCCGGAGAAGGAGCACGGCAATATCTTTCTGCGTGGCCTCACCTGGCTCATCGAAGGCTCGTACCGACGCCTGTTGGCCCAGGCCGTGGCCCGGCCCAAGCTGACGCTCGTGTTTGCCGGCGCCCTCTTTCTGGGCAGCCTGGCCTTGGTGCCGCAAATTGGCTTCAGCTTGTTCCCCAAGGCGGGCACCCCGCAGTTCTTGGTGCAGATCGAGACGCCCGACGGCGCGAGCCTGGCCGAGACCGATCGCGCGGCGCACTTCGTGGAGAGTGTGCTGGCGCGCCACAAAGAGGTTTCCCGTGTGGCCGTGACCGTGGGCCGCGGGCATCCGCGCATCTACTACAACGTGTCGCCCAAGAACGACCGCGACAACGTGGCCGACGTGTTCGCCCAGGCCGCGCTGCCCAAGAGGGGGGAATCTGCCTTCTTTCAAGGCCTGCGTGCGGAGCTGTCGGCCTACGCGGGAGCACGCATCGAACTCAAGGAGTTCGAAAATGGTCCACCCCTCGAGGCTCCAGTGGCGCTTCGTTTGCTGGGCGACGACGAGGCTGCGCTCGAGCAGGCCGCCGGGCGCGTGGCCGAGGTGTTGCGCAAAACGCCGGGCACCCGCGACGTGAACGACCCGAGTCACGCCCGCCGCACGGATCTGCGGGTGACCACGGATCTCGACAAAGCTGCTCTGCTGGGCGTACGTCCGGTCGACGTCGACCGCGCGGTGCGCTTGGCGCTTGGCGGGGTTGTCGTGTCCAAGTTCCGCGAGGCCCAAGCCGATGAGGCGTACGACGTCCGCGTGACGTTGCCGCGCAGCGGCCGAGAACCAGGTGAACACGCTGATCTGGATGTGCTCCAGTCGGTCTATGTGCCCGCGGCGGGGGGCGGAGTCCCGCTGGCGCAGATCGCGCGCCTCGGGCTCGACCCTTCGCCCACCAAGCTCCGGCACCGAGACAAAGAGCGAAGTGTCACGGTGACCGCCGAGGTGCTTCCCGGGTACAACACCGATCGCGTGACCACTGCCGTCGTGGCGTCGCTGGCGAAGGTCGAGCTGCCCCGCGGGGTTCGCATGGTGGTGGCCGGCGAGGTGGAGAACCGCAAAGAGAGCTTTGGGGGCCTTGGCATGGCGATCCTGATCTCGGCCTTCGGAGTGCTCGCGATTCTGGTGCTCGAGTTCCGTACCTTCAAGAGCACGGTCATCGTGGCGTCGGTCATCCCTTTGGGCATCATCGGCGGTTTGCTCGCGCTGTTCTTGTCGGGCAACACGCTCTCGTTCACAGCGTCCATTGGGTTCATTGCCCTCATGGGCATCGAGGTCAAAAACAGCATCCTCCTGGTGGACTACGCCAACGAGCTGCGTCGCTCGGGGTTGGGGGTAGACGAAGCCATTCAGAAGGCGGGGGAAACACGCTTCGTGCCCATCTTGCTCACCACGCTCACGGCCATCGGCGGCCTCATCCCGCTCGTGCTCGAACGGTCGAGCCTGTACTCGCCCCTGGCGCTCGTCATTCTCGGCGGTCTCGTCAGCTCTACGTTCCTCACGCGCCTGGTCACCCCGGTGCTCTACAAGCTGCTGGCGCCCGAGGTGGAGCTCGACGAAGCACCCGATTCCGCCGCATCGAGGGCGGTCCCGGTACCTACGCCGCTGGAGGCGTAAGTGCGTGCCGTTCGTTGCTCCCTGCGGGAACGAACACGGTCGTGGGCGGCATGGGTTGCAGCGATGCTGCGGGCTTCGTGTCGACGCAGGACGCGATGGACGACGGGGTCGCCACGGGGAACGACAGCCGCAGGGTTGTCCCCAGGCCCGGGTGACTTTCGAAGTGAATCTGCCCCGAGAGCGCTCGGGTCACGGCCTGCAGCGCGTCGAGGCCCACGCCGCGCCCGGATATGCTGCCCACGGTGGCCGAGGTGCTGATCCCCGCCGCAAAAAGCGCGGCAACCAAGTCATCGTGTTCTTGCGCCGGTAGACCGCTCAGGGCCGCACGCTCTCGAAGGGCCTCCCAGTCGATGCCCGCGCCATCGTCGCTGACGCGGAACGTGAGCATTCCGTCGACAAGCTGCGTCTCGAGGATGAGCGTGCCCTCTTTGGCTTTTCCGTTGGCCACGCGAACCTCGGGGGCTTCGATGCCGTGATCCACGGCGTTTCGAACCGGGTGTACCAAGGCCTGCCAAAGTGCGCCCCATACCCGAGGCTCGAGGCGGACTCCATGGTCTC
>JBIKNA010000101.1:0-18933 GCA_044358965.1 Polyangiaceae bacterium | reverse complement strand
GCTCAGCGATTTAGCTTCCTTTGCTATCGCAAGGACGCTGTCCTCCGCCCCAGAGGCATTGCCGCTGGGGCCCCACCTCCTGCATTTGGGTCCCAAGCCCAAATGGCGCCCGGCGCCTGTAGTCGAATCGCGCTCGGTCAATTAGCTCACCGGGGCTACCGAGCACGATCTTCGATCAAGCGCGGTCCCTTGGCCTCCGTTGCTGCTCGAATCGCGGCCCGAAGCTTGCTGCGCTCGCCCCCATTGTGGAAGCGCTTGCCCCTACAGAGGCAGCTCGCAGAGATACGGGCGCGGCGTGTTGCCATCGTCGGCGTGTGCGAGCTGCGCGTCGTAGACACGGGTGTCCGCCAGAACCATGTACCCGAAGGTGTTGGGCGCGCCCGCATCGTTGGTCTCCGGCGCGTCGTTGCCCCAGGGCGATGCCTCCGGCGTCACGGCGGCATCGTTGTCCCATCGCCACTCTTCGCCGATCTTCCCGAGGCCAATCCACACGGCGACTTTTGGCCGGTCACGGGTCAACAACGCGTCGGACAAGGCCCGGGCCACTTGTTCGCGCTCGCGGGGCGACGACAGCACGGCGAGACGACCGCCAAGCCCGAGGCACGACTGCCGGGCCTGGGTGCCAGGCAGTGCTTCGCGAACGAGCAAGTAACGCTTGGCTGCCCGGGTCTCGGGGACCCGGAGGCAAACGCCACCGAAGCAAGGTTCTGCAGACTGGCCGGGGGGCTCGCGCTCGCACAGGGCAACAATTTCCCTCGCGTTGCACGACGCAGATCGGTACTCGGTGCCTTCGCCCAAGCGCGTGACCACACACAAAGATGGCCCCGCGTCGACTTCGAATGGCGCAAAAGCCACGCTGGCGTCCGCCGTCGCGGCGAAACACCCCTCGCAACGCGAAGACAGTGGAACGAGTGGCCAGCCGGGCTCGTCGCCACGAGCGGCGAGATACCCCGGCACCTCGAGCGAGGTGGCCTGCTTCAGGCCGAGCCAGATGTTGGACTCACGAAACGGGCCGTGTTGCTGCAGCAGCGCCAGCTCTTGGGCAGACCCCACGGTGAGCACGTGCGCGCCGCGGTCGATACACGCTTGCCGCGCAGCCTCGTAGGGCATGGGGCCCGGCAGCGTGAAATAGCAGTGTTTCGTGCGGGCATCGACAACGCCCTCGCAGGCGAGGGTGCACGTGTCGGGCCGGCAGCCAAACGCGGCATCGGGGCCAGCATCGCCCACATCGCACTCCTCGGCGTAGTCCTGATCGAGCTGAATCACGCCGTCGCCGCAGCGCCTTTCGAGGGGCACGAGGGGGGACGCGTCGGGCAAGGCCTGTGCCTGCGCGCGTGGGCCAAGATCCGGCAAACACGCCGTGACAAGCCGCAGCGTGGCACATGCGAGCCCGATGCCCAGCACGCCGTAGACCCATCGCTCTCGCCCGTGGGGACCCCACACCCAGGGCAGATTACCACACACCGTAGGGGCCAACGGGCCAAGGCCATCTCGGCGGGCCGGCGCCGCAAGTTGCGATACGATGTCAGGAGCGATGGCCCCCGCAGCCAACACACCGACCCCCGGCGACGGGGCCGCGGCGCCCCCTAGCCTTGCGCCCCGAGGTCAGGGTCGCTACCGCAACCTCTTGCGGCTCGGCCGGGGCGGCATGGGCACGGTGGACCTGGCCGTCGAGCAAAGCACCGACGATGGCCCCCACCGGGTGGTCGCGCTCAAGCGCCTGCTGCCCGAGGTGTGCGACGAGCGGCATGCCGATATGTTTCTGCGTGAAGCGCGCCTCGGTGCGCTGCTGCGGCACAAGAACGTGGTGCAGGCGCTCGACTTCGGCGAGCTCGACGGCGAGCCGTTTTTGGCCATGGAGTACGTCGAGGGTCAAACCTTGTCTGAGGTCATCGCGGCGTTGAAAGAGCGCGGGCGCCTGCTGAAGGTTCCCTTGCTTTCACACGTGCTCCGCGAAGTTTGTGCAGGCTTGCATGCCGCACACGAACTCAAAGACGTTTCCGGCAAGAGCCTCGGCGTCGTGCATCGCGATGTGTCCCCACACAACATCGTGATTTCGTACAGCGGCGACGTAAAGGTGCTCGACTTTGGCGTGGCCAAAATTGACCGCGATTCGACGACCACGCGCACCGGCGAGGTCAAGGGGAAGATGGCGTACATGTCGCCGGAGCAGGCCATGGGAGAGCCGCTCGACCGCCGCAGCGACTTCTTTGCTTTGGGCGCGGTGCTCTACGAATGCGTGGCCGGAGCGCGCATGTGGGGCGAGGGCACAGACATGGACATCATGCGCCGGTTTGCACTTGGGGCCCCACCAAAGCTCTCCGCCATCGACGCGGACCTGCCAGCGCACCTGGTGCAGCTGCACGAGCGCCTGACCGCCGTGCGTCGCGAGGATCGCCCGGATAGCGCCGCCAGCATCGCCAAAGAGTTTGGAGCCATGGCGAGCGACACCGCAAAGCACGAGCTTGCCGCGCTCATGACCGAACTGTTCGATGAGCGAGCGCAAGCACAGCGGGCCGCCCTCGAGGCCGCCCTCGCGGCGCTGCTTCCCAAACAAGAGGCTGCGCGATTGCGCGAGAGCTTGGTGCCACCGGCCGCAGCAGTGCCGACGCCAACGGCCAGCAGCACCGGTGTACGAACGGCGCTCATCGTGCTGGCTGCCGTCGTCGTGGGTGCGGGCGCAACCATGGTCTTGCGCGGCTCCCCAGCTCAAGACATGCCGCGTTCTGCGCCGGCCAGCTCCGCCAGCGGCGCGGTGTCTCCTCCGAGCGTGCAAGGGGGTGACGCGCCGACGCCTTCCGCGAGCACCGCGGCCATGCTCGGGTCCCCCAGCGCCAATGCGCCCGAGCCTGGCGCCGCGCTCGCGACCACAGCCAGACAATCGCCGCCAAAGCCCACCGTGACCGCCAGCGGATCCAAACCCATCGGCGTGAGCACCGGCGCAGAACGTGGGCCCAAGGCTGCCCCCTCCGCTGCGCCGCCCCGGCCCATCGCCAGCGCCGGCAGGCTGAACGTCGACCCGGAGCCCTTCTAGCCCATGCGCTCCTCGCGCACATGGCGCCTGCCGGCCATACTCCTCGCCGCGACGGTGCTCACCTCCAAGGGCGCCCTCGCCGACGATGATCTCGCGGCCTTTCGCGATCGGTTTCGCGCCGGCCTCGCGCGCCTCGAGGCAGGGCAAACAGCCGAGGCCATCGTGACCTGGGAGGCGGTGTACGCAGAACTCGGACCGACCCGGGGGTATCGCCTGGCCTACAACCTTGGCATCGCCTACGACCGCTACGGCGACGCTTCTCGTGCCGCGGAACGGTTCTTGGCATTCTTGTCCGAGGTGCAGGCAAGGCGGGAGCGCGGCGAGAATCTCGACGCGGCGCTGCTCAAGCAAGCCGACGATGCCACCGTGCGCATGGCGGAGATCTCCCGAAGCAAAGGGCGCATCGACATTCGCAGCGCCGAGCGCATACCGGTGCAAATCGATGACGGGGAGGCGCGCGTATCGCCGTTCACGGCCTTCGTTCCCCCGGGTCGTCACACACTCACGTTCGAGCCCGGCTCGCCGCGTGCCCGACGCGTCGAGGTGCGCGTTCAAGAGGGGGAGAGTTACGAAGTCACCGCCCCGCAGCTGGCCCCGGAACCCGCCCCGCCCCCTACCCGTCCGACGCCCGAGCCTTCATTCCCGGCGCCTCCGCCCGCGCGCCCAACGAACATCGAGCGTCCCTTCCCCTGGCCGGTGCTCGCGGGCGCCGGTGGCCTGACGGCCGTGACGACGCTCATTCCGGTGTTCACCTATAGCCACGCGGGCGATCTCCGCGCGCAGTACGACGCAACCCGCGACCCCTCGCGACAAGATCAACTGGCAACCGACTACGACAGCGCCCGCGGCACGGCGTACGCCACCCTCGCCATCCCGATCACGCTGGCCGCGGCCACGCTGGGGTTGTCGCTTTGGTACGTACTCGGCAGCAAGACACCTGCGCCGAACGGCGCCCTCGGGCCCGGGGTCCTTGAGGGGCGCTTCTAGACAAGAGACAACGTCGACCAGATGACCACCGAAGCTCATCGAGTTCCGAGAGCATTCGTCCCGGACCTGGTCGAGCTTGCTCGAAATGGGGGGCGGAGCAACCGCGTCCTTCTGATGAACAAGGGCGAAAGAGCTGAGCTCGATGGAAGATCGCGCTGGGCGATTTAGCGCTCGACGTTGTACTTGCGCAGGTACGCACGGACGTGATGGCGCTCCATGCCGCTTTGCCGGGCCATCTCGCTCACGTTGCCGCTGGTGTTCTTGGACAACGTACTGAAGTAGTCGCGCTCGAAGGCCGCGACGGCGGCGCGCTTGGCCTCGGCGAAGGCCGTCTGCGCCTGCCGCGTGGGCGCCTGTTCGTCCCGGGAGAGCGTCAGCACGTCGTCGATGGCCTCGGGGCTGTCGGCCAAGGCCGCCGCCACGGACACGATGTTGACGAGCTCGCGGACGTTGCCGGGCCAGTCGTAAGAGCCCATGCGCGAATCGATCCACGCGAGCACGGCCGGCGCCGCCTCCGGACGCCCGGCCCGGGCGCAAATCTCGCCGACCAACATGGGCACATCTTGCAGACGCTCGCGCAGCGCTGGCAGTTCCACGCGCACCTGGGCGATGCGGAAGAACAGGTCCGAGCGAAACCGCCCCGCGTTCATCTCGGCGCCCAAGTCCCGACGCGTTGCCGCGAGCACTCGAACATCCACCGGCTCGACTTGCGACGCGCCCACGCGCTTGACCTCTCGCTCGGCCAGGACCCGCAACAGCTTGGGCTGAAGCTCCAGCGGCAGCTCGCCGAGTTCGTCCAAGAACAACGTTCCGCCATCGGCCTCGGCGATGGCGCCTTTGCGTCGCTCGGTGGCGCCAGTGAACGCGCCCTTCTCGTGGCCAAACAAGATGCTCTCGGCGAGCGTTGCAGGGATCGATCCGCAGTCGACGACAACGAAGGGGCCGCCTTTGCGCGGGCTCGCGTCGTGCACCGCGCGCGCGACGACCTCTTTGCCGCACCCAGTTTCGCCGAGGATGAGCAAACTGAGCGGCGTCGGAGCGATCTTCTCGAGCACACTGAAGATCCGGCGCATCTTGGGCGTGGACCCGACGAGGCCAAAGAAGCGGTCCACGAAGGCCACCTCGACGCGCTGCTTTTGCGACGTGGGCTCCACCAAAAGGCGCGAGGCCCCCACGGTGACCTCGGTCTTCTGGGTGAGCACGGCCTCGGTGATGCGGATGCCGCCGGGCAGAAAGGTCCCATTGGTGCTGCCCAAGTCTTTGACCCGAACGCCCTCGGTCACGGCGGTGAACTCGCAGTGGAACGCGCTGACCTCGGGGTCCTTGAGCGGGACCTGGGCGCCCTCGTTGCGCCCCGCGATGACCGGGTCCACGTCGACGGTGTGGACCACGCCGTCCGGAGCCGTGACGGTACCGCCGCGAACAAACCAATGTAGGACCCGGGTACGAGTGGAGCCGTGCGTCATCGTGGGGGTGTTCCGAGCAAGAAGGGTTCCGGCAAAGAAGGCAGCAATCTAGGTGGCCGAAGAACGGCCGAAGACCGGCGCAAGCCTACGCCAGTTTGCTCCCAAGAGGACGAGCCTGGGGCATCACCGGACGACCATGAACGTATCCGTGTCCAGGGTCGAGGATGCGCAACGGTGCGGCCCTCCAGCGAATAACGCATTGCCTTCAGGCACTTGCCAGCACCCGGGCCCCGACTTTGCCTTGGTACGGTCTTCGCAGGTCAGTTTGCCAGCGCCGTCCCTCCGCACTTGGGTGGTCGGTTTTCGTGTCATGCTTCTGCTTGGGAACCGGCAAATGAGCGAGCAGTCCATCGCCAGGCAACGTCGAATGCACACCGGTATGGGCGTGGCCTTTGCGCTCGCCCTTGCGGCGTGTGGACCCGACGGCAACAAGGGCAAAGAAGACATTCCGGAGATCGCCGAAGACATCGAAACGAGCGTGCTCGAAGAGAGCACTGGGTCCGTTGCCAGCGAGAGCGATGCCGAGACGCTCACCACGCAGCTGCTTGGTGGCAGCGGCGCAAGTCTGAACCTGGCGAGTGAAAACGATCTGTCGCTGCAGGGGTTGGGCGATGGGGCCAAGGCCCTGTTCGTGCCCGCGGGCTGTCTGACGACGGAGCACAACGCCGCAGCGAAGAGAGTCACTTACACCTTCAAGGGGTGTTTTGGCGGCCAGGGCTTGGGCATGGTCAACGGCGTACTAAGTGTAACATACAACAATACGGAGCCCAATCGCCTGCTCCTGACCATGAGCGCCGACAATTTCCGAATCCGGCGCAGCGTCTTCACCTTCAACGCCGCGAGCGACACCACGGCAACGGGCGCTACGCGCACCATCAAGTGGACAGCGAGCCTTTCCGGAACCACCGGCGCGGGGAAAGCCTTCGAGCGCTCCAACCAAAAGGTCCTGAGCTTTGCCATCGGCGAGCAGTGCCTCAGCGTCGACGGGCTCTCCACGGGCAAGGTGGGCAACAAGTCCGTGCGCTTCGAAATCGCAAAGTTTCGTCGCTGCCGAGGGCAGTGCCCGGAGCCAGGTGGCACCATCAAGGTGACGGACGAAGACAAAGGCAAGAGCGCCACCCTGACCTTCGGCAACGGCACCGCGGAGTACACCACGAGCGGCGGGAAAAAGAAGTCCGTCGCCCTTGCCTGCAGCGAGAACAACTGAGCAGCGGGCGTTCGCGCATGGTTTTCGCTGCGTAGCGCAGGCGGCGCGGGACGCGACGCCGCCGGGGCGCTACGGGCACATTGGGGTGCCGAAGGAACGCCCCGCGATGTCGCCGGGAGCGTGCGCCCCAGGGGGAACCCTGGTATCTGGGATCTCATCATGAGCATCCAGCGTTTCCATCACGTGGCCTATCGCTGCAAAGACGCCCGCGAGACCGTGGAGTGGTACCAAAAACACTTGGGCATGGGGTTCATCCTGGCCATCGCCGAGGACAAGGTCCCCTCGACGCAAGAGCCGGATCCGTACATGCACATCTTCCTCGACGCGGGTGCGGGCAACATCCTTGCCTTCTTCGAACTACCCAACTCGCCGACCATGGGCCGCGACCAAAACACCCCGGCGTGGGTGCAACATATCGCCCTCAAGGTGCCGGACGTGGAGTACCTCGAGACCACCAAGGCCAAGCTCACGGCCGCCGGCATCGATGTCATCGGCGTGACCGACCACACCATCTTCAAGTCGATCTACTTCTTCGACCCCAACGGTCACCGGCTCGAGCTGGCCGCTGACACGGGTACTCCCGACATGATGCAGAAGCTCGACGCCGTGAAGTGGGAAATGCTCGAAGAATGGTCGAAGACCAAACGCGCCCCCAAACACGCCGACTGGATGCACAAGAAACAATTCGAGACCGCGAAGCCCTAAAAGCGCATCTGCGAAGGTTGCCAGAGGCGTTGGCCCGTGCCCGATGGTTCTGAGCACCGCGCGCAGCGGCCAACGCCGGCATTCGGGGTACTAGCGAAGCGAATCTTCCCCGTACGCGTGCCCGTGCCCGATCTCGGGTAGCCCGCTTCCGGAAAGATGGGCGGTCGCTTGCCCCCGACGGACCTACGGGACCACATGGCGCCCAATCGAGCTTGTTCGGGCACGGGCACGGGCACGGGCGCGGGCACGCTTACGGGGTAAACAAATACAGGGACAGGCTCTAGTCTCCGTCGGGCTTTGCGGCCTTGAACGGGGACTCGCTGTCGGCTTCGACGGGTACACCGGGAAGGCGCTGGGAGTTGGGGGGCGCCGGGGGAATCTTTCCGTCTTCGAACATGAATTCCATGCCGCAGATGACGCCGTCGGGCTCTTCCTGCATCCACACGATGCGGGCCTTGCGCTCTTTGGTGTCGTCGCCGACGGTGACGTCGAACTCTTGCCCGAGGGTGACGCCGCCATCCTCGACGATGACGCGGATTCCGCCGCGAGAGAGATTGAGTGCCCAGCCCTCGCGAGGCTCGGGCATGCCCGGGGCCTTCAGCATGACGCGGTCCGACACCTCACGCCGCGCGCCGCCACGGCGCATGGCGTGGGAGCCGCTAGGGACTTGGATGCCCTCGGAGGGCGTAAGGGAGGTCTTCCGCGACACGGCCAGCAGCGTAGCAGACCGGGGACCGAACGGCAGCAGTAGTCGCACGGCCGGCGCAGCGGGTTTGGGCCGATCCCAAGGCAGTGCTTGACGCAGGACCCACAATGCCTCCAAACTTTCGGGGCTGAAGTCGTATTGGTGCGGTCAGGTCCCACCCGTTCGTATATCAGTGGATGGGGCCTCTCCTCCCCCGTTCGGCCCGGCTCCGAGGTATCCGCATTGACCCCCCCCCAGCTCAAGAAGGCGCTCATTCAGGCAGGCTTCGAAGTCTTTCGAACGCTCCCTGAAGAGGTCGTCCTCGCCGACCGCGTGCGAGAAAACCTGATCCTCGATTCGGGGGTGCGTGTTCGGGCCGAAGGCGAAGGCTTCCGGCTGCGCATCGTGTTCCGCGCCGAACGCCGTGATTTTCCAGGCGAAGGTGAAGGCGAGCTGTTTGCCCGCGTGCGAAAGCTGGCCGAAGGGGCGTTGGGCACGGGCTATGTCGAAGAGTCCACCAACATCCTCGAAGTGAAAGACCCGTCGGACGAAGGTCGCACGCTCGACACGTTCTTCGAGGTCATCCTCCACCGCAGCATCCAAGGAACCCTCGAAACTGTGGGGCCCGCCATTCGCGAGGCCCTGGCCTTCGAAAAGGCCGCCGCCCGGTAGGCGTTCGAGCGCTCCGGCGCGTCCCGCGCGCTGGGCCACGGTGCGTCTGCCTGGCCGTGATCGCGGACGCTACGGGCGTATCGCGCCGCGCCGCCGCTTGGCTGCGCCGAATGGCACGCGGCCGACGGACGAGCCGCGGGGCCGTTTGCCAGAGAAAAAGGGGGACATGCGGGCAACAGAGCGTGGTAACTCCCCCGCCTGTAATGCTGGATCTGTTTCGAGCGAGTGGTCTCAAGTCCATCGTCTACGGCGCCGTCATCGTCGCCACGGTGCTGGCGTTCGTCATTGGCTTCCCCACCATGGGCAAGAAGACCAACTCCATTCGCGAGGCCTGCGTGGCCACCGTGAGCGGGTTCTGCGTCGACCCCAAAACCCATCGGGCCGCCTACCGCATGCTGGCCCCGCAAGACTCCGAAAGCCCCATGGCCCAACGGGCCAAGCTCAACCAGGCTGCGCTCGACGGTCTCATCGAGCGCGAACTGCTGGTTGGCGAGGCCGAGCGCTTGGGCCTGTCCGTCGACGACGCCGAGATCGAAGACTCGATCCTGGGCGGGTACATCTGGGTCAGCGTGCCCATGGCCGAAGGTCGCATGGGGCAGTTCTTCCAGCTGCAAAGCGGCCACGTGTACGCCGGCTTCAAAGACAGCAAGACCAAGCAGTTCGACATGAAGGTCTACGAGCGCAGCGTGCGCATGCTCACGGGTCGGTCGCCGCTCGAGTTCCGCGAGTGGCAACGTCGCGAGCTGTTGGCCGCCAAGACCCGTGATCTCGTTCGCGCACCGGTGCGCGTCAGCGACGCCGAGGGCTTTCAAGACTACGTCGAAGAAAAGAGCACGGCGCAGATCACCTATGTCCCCGTCAAGCTGTCCTGGGTCGAGAAGTACGCGCTCAACGCCACGCAAGCGCAGATCGACGAGTGGGGCAAAGACAAGGCCAACGCCGCCAGCATCAAGGCGCCGGACGTCCGTCACATCCTGATCAAGGCCGAAGCATCGGACGCAGGTGCTGACGCCAAGGCGCAGGCCAAGGTTCGCGCCGAGGCGCTCATCGAGCGCCTCAAGAAGGGCGAAGACTTCGCCAAGCTGGCCAAGTCGTTCTCCGCGGACCCGGGCAGCGCGTCCAACGGCGGCTTCTACGAGGCCGACAACGTCAAGAGCTTCGTCGAGCCCTTCAAGAAGGCCTTCGAGGCACTGAAGCCGGGCGAGTTCACCCAGGCTCCCGTCGAGACGCAGTTCGGCTGGCACATCATCAAAAAAGAAGATCCCATCCGTTCGGCGTTCATGCGCGCGCGCAGCACCGAGATCGCCAAGGACTTGGCCGACAAGCTCGCAGCGGCCATCAAGGGAGGCCAAACCCCCGAGGCCGCCGCCAAGGCGATCATCGCCCCGTTCATCAAGGCCCAAGCCGCCGCCCCTGCCGAGGCTCCCGCACCGAAGCCCACCGGCGACGGCGGGGCAGACGCCGGCCCTGCGCCTGCGGCGCCCAAGCCCGACACGGCCGACACGGACCTTGGCAGGCCCGATCCGGTCAATTCGTCTCCTTTCAACCGTGGTGGCGATCCCATTCAGGGGCTCGACTCCAGCGCTTCCGCCAAGCTCATCGATTTTGCGTTCTCGGGCAAAGAGGGCGACGTGCTCCCCACCGCCCTCCGCACCGAAGAGGGCTTCGTTGTGGTTTTGCTCAAGGGCAAGAAGCTGGCAACGCGCGAAGAGTTCGACAAAGAGCGCGAGACGTACATGGCCGTCGCCATGGCCAAAAAGCAGCAAGAGGCGCTGTCCACGTACATCAAGCGCCTGCGCGATGCCCGCAAAGAGGACATCAAGATCGACAACAGCTATCTGAGCACCGGCAAAGCCGACGGCGGTGCCCCCGCCCAGGGCGCCCCCGAGGAAGACGAAGAGTGACGGGTCGCGGTGACGGCGGTGCCCGAGGCGGCACGCCGGTCCACTTCTCCCGGGTCTTGCAGAACGGGCTGCGGGTCCTCGTCGTACCGCAGCCCCACTTGTCTCGGGCGCACGTCGGGTTCTACGCGCGCACGGGCTCCCGCTTCGAGACCGAGGCCACCAACGGCATCTCCCATTTCACGGAGCACATGCTGTATCGGGGCACCCCAAGCTTGCCCACGGCACATGCCGTCAACGACGCCTTCGAATCTCTGGGGGGCTACCTGTACGCCGCCACGCAAGTCGACTTCGGCGTTTTCTCCGTGACCATGCCGCACGAGTCCCTGGCCGAGGCCACACGGCTCTTCGCCGACGTGCTCATCAACCCCACCTTCCGAGACATCGAGATCGAGCAGGGCATCGTCTGCGAAGAGATCTTGGAAGACCTGGACGACGAGGGGCGACAAATCGATGCGGACAACCTGTCCCGCTCGCTCATCTACGGCAAACACCCGCTCGGTTTCACCATCACCGGCGACGAAGAACGCGTCCGCTCCTTCGACGAGCGGGCCCTGCACGCGCACCACGAACGGCACTACGGTGCCAGCACCAGCGTGCTCGTCTTCTCCGGCAACGTGACCGAGGCGGCGCTCGACTTGGCCGAAGCCCAGTTCGCCACCATGCGGCCGGGCACGCCCATCACGGCCACGGCGCCGGTGCACACACAAAAAAAGCCGCGTACGCGCATGGTCGAGAGCGTGGCCAGCCAGACGGAGCTCCGGGTGAGCTTGCGGGCGCTGCCCGAGGGCGGTGCCCAAGGCCCGGTCATCGACATGCTCATGCGCATCCTCGACGACGGCATGTCCACGCGTCTGTACCACCGGATCTCCGACGCCAAAGGCCTCTGCTACGACGTCAGCGCCGCCTACGATGGCTACGAAGACGATGGGGTGCTGGATTTCGCAGCTGGCTGCGTGCACGAGCGCACGGCGCAGGTCACCAAAGAGATCTTGGGCCTGCTCGTGGATCTCGCCAATACTGGCCCAACAGCCGAAGAGCTAGACAAGGCCAAGCGCCGCGCCCGTTGGGACGTGCGCGCCATGGTCGACGCGCCCGAAGATCTGGCGAGCCACTACGCCGTCAGCACGCTATTCAATCGCTTCGAGCCCCCGCACGAGCGATTGCTGCGCCTCGAAAAGGTCACCCGCGACGACGTCCTGCAGGTCTTGCACACGGTCGCAGCGGCAGAACGCGTCAACGTCGTCGCCGTAGGCATGCTCGAAGGTGGACAGGACCAGCGCCTCCTCGAAGTCGTCCGCGGCCACAAGCTGCCCTGACCGCGCAGCGGCGTATGGCGACGCTACGCCGTTGGCAGCGCACCTAGAAACGACAGGACCACCTCCGCGAGTTCTTGCGGGTGCGTCCAATGCATCATGTGCCCGGCGCCTTCGATGGTAGCCCGACGCAACGAGGCGAATGCCGCGAGACGAACTTCTTCGTCCGGCGGGTGAAACCCCGCGGGTCCTCCGTCGACGAAGAGAACCGGCGCCGTCACCCGTGCGATGAACGCCTTGAGCAACACGGACTGGAAGGGCATGGGCGCCCGGGTGCGGTGCAAGGGGTCGAAGCACCACTGCACCGAGCCCGGGGCATCGCCGGGCCGCAGCAGGTGCGTGATCACCCGCCGAAGGGTGGCCTCGGGCACCCTCGCGTGGTTCATGCGCAGGCGCGCAAAGGCCTCGTCGGGGGTCATGTCTTTGGCGGCGCTGCGCACGCGCTCGGCGCGCACCTGCTCTATCCACTGGCGCATACGGTCGGGGCCCACGGACGGATCATTGTCCGGCGGGCCGAGCCCCTCGAGGGAGATGAGGGACCGGACCGACTCGGGGAAGGTGCCCGCAAAGAGCGTGGCCACCGTTCCCCCCATGGAGTGTCCGAGCACATGCAACGGCCCGGGGCACAGCGCTGCCCGGATGTCGGCAACGTCGAACACGTAGTCCGGGAAGTGGTAGTAGCCCCCCGCAGGCAGCCGCGGCGCCTGGCCAAAGCCGCGCAGGTCCGGCGCGATGACGCGATACCCGGCAGAACCGAGCGCCTGGGCCAGGGGTTCGAAGCTGAGCGCCGCGTCCATGAAGCCGTGCAAAAGCAACACGGTGCCAAGGGGTTCGCGGTCAGCGTTCGCTGGCCACGCATAGACCACATGCGCAAGACCGTTGGCGTTGACGGTGAGGCGTTCCGGCGTCGCGAGCATGCTTGATGATCTCCTACGCCGGCGCGAAACGCGATAGAAAGGGAAGGTCGGACGACCCCATGGCGCACACCATCACGCTCATCCCCGGAGACGGTATCGGACCCGAAGTCGCCAACGCCACGCGGCGTGTGGTCGAGGCGAGCGGCGTCGTGGTGGAATGGGAGGTGCACAACGCCGGCGCCGAGGTGGCCGAGAAGCGTGGCACCACCCTGCCGCCCGAGGTGCTCGAATCCGTCAAGCGCAACAAGATAGGTCTCAAGGGCCCCATCGGCACGCCCATTGGCAAGGGCTTCAAGTCCGTCAATGTGTCCCTGCGTCAGGCCCTCGACCTGTACGCCAACGTCCGTCCCATCAAGAGCGTCCCGGGCCTCGAGCCGCGCTTCGAAGGCACCGACATCGTCATCGTCCGTGAGAACACCGAGGATCTGTACGCGGGCCTCGAGCTCATGATCATGCCGGGCGTGGCCCAGTCCATCAAGCTCATCACCGAGGTGGCTTGCACGCGCATCTGCGAGTACGCGTTCCGCTACGCCGAACGCATGGGGCGCAAGCGCGTCACGGTCATTCACAAGGCCAACATCATGAAGATCTCCGACGGCTTGCTGCTCGACAGCTTCCGACGGGTGTCGCTCTTGCACCCCAGCATCGAGCCTCAGGAGATGATCGTCGATGCATGCGCCATGCAGATGGTCCGCAACGCCAACAAGATCGACGTGCTCGTGACGGAGAACCTCTACGGCGACATCCTGTCAGACCTGGGCGCAGGCCTTGTTGGCGGCCTGGGCATTGTTCCGGGGTCGAACATCGGCAAAGACGCCGCTATCTTCGAGGCCGTGCACGGCACGGCCCCAGACATTGCCGGCAAGGGCCTCGCCAACCCCACAGCGCTCATCCAGAGCGCCGTCATGATGCTCGACCACGTACAAGAGCACCAAGCGGCCCGGCGCATCGAGACCGCACTCATCGAGCACTTTCGCGAGGGCGGCATCCGCACCCCCGACCTCGGTGGCTCGGCCTCCACCAACGAGTTCACCGAAGCACTCTGCCAGCGCATCGGCAAGCTCAAGTCCGCCTAGGGGGTTTCCCTCACTCCGGACCGAGGATTTCCGCGGATTTGCTTCGCATCGCATCCGGAGCAAGGGGCCGCAGGTGTGGCCAATCGGCCAAGCACGCTCCGGGCTTTTTCGTGGGACTGCGGGCTGCCGCGCCCCGCCTTTGTCCGCGCCACATGGGCGGGCGCATGGACAAGCGCACATGGACAAAGTCTTGCCCAGGTGACGCGCGGGCCCGCGGGTGGTCGTCGGCGAGAGTCATGTAAGTGCTTGCGATCACACGTGTCGCAGCTTGTCCGCCATGTGGGCATACGATGACACGCTTCTTGCACTACTTCCGGGCGACATGATCGTTTCCTGTCCCTCCTGCACGTCGAGCTACGATGTAGACGACGCAAGCCTTCGTGGTCGCGCCGCGCGCATGCGGTGTCCGTCCTGCGGTGGCAGCTGGGTGGTGGCAGGTCCTCACGGGAGCGAGCGTCCGCACATGGATATTGGCCAACTGGTTGGTGTTCCCTCCGAGGAGTCCGTGGCCCGACGGGTCCGCAAGGGCAACGACCGTGACCAGCGAGACCTGTTCGCCACGCCAAGGCCGCAGCACCTCCCTCCGGTGCGTGTGGGCGCCGCCAGCGAGGCCCCCTCCGGCATGTCCGGCGAGCGGAACGAAAACTCCGTGTTGTTCACCGTGGCGGACCTCAAGCGCGGTGCGCTGACCAAGAGCTCCACCATGCCGCCCCCGGCCATGACGCCTGCGGCAGAGCCGCTTCCCTCGTCTCCCCCTCCGGCCGCCCGCCGCGACGAAGAGGGCATGTTCGACCTGCTCGCCATGTGCCGCGATGGCGGCCAAGTCAAAGCGCGCACCGCGCCGCTCTTCGAGGTCGAGTCACCGTTTGGGCCGCCGGCAAAGTCTGCATCGCAGGCCGACGGCCTCAGCATGTCCATCCTGCCCGAACAAGAGGGCAAGAAGAAGCTCGGCATCATCATCGGTGTTGCCGCTGCTGCGGTGGTGTTCCTCGGCGTCGGCATGGCCGTCGCGCTGCGCGGCAACGAGCCCGAGGTCAAGGCCAGCGCCGCCGTGGCGGCCCCCCCGCCGGTCTCCACCACCGTTGCCATCCCCATCGCCCAGCCTTCGGCAGATCCCGTCGCCGCAAGCTCCGCAACCCCGGCCAAAGACGACAAGCCCGTTGCGGCAAAGGCCGGCGGCAAGAAGGGCGGCGGCAAGGCTACGGCCACCTCCGGCGCCAAGAGCGGCGGCAAGCTCACCCTGACGTCGACCGGTGCGCCTCCGGCCCCCAAAGCCAAAAAGGGCGGCGGCGACCCGTGCGGATGCCACGGCAACCTGCAGTGCGCCATGCGCTGCGGCATGTAGACGGCCCCGCGGCAAAAGCACAAGCGGCACGCGAAGGGCGCGCCGAGTCGGTTCGACGCGCCGCTAGAAGCGGTCTTTGGGCTCGTCTTTGAGCAAGATCTCGAGCTTCGGGAACACCTCTGTCACAAAGCGATCGCGCACGGCCTTCGCGCGCTCGATCTCGCCACGGCCCGGAATGGCGACGCCCAAGATCAGGCACGCGTCCTTCCAGACCGGATATGCGGCGTAGGCGCCCGCGTATTCGTCGTGGTCCATGAGCGTGGCCGTCTTGGCAACCAACGAGTCGACATCGACGATGTGCCTCTGCCACGCAAAGGCCTGGGGCATCTCGTGTTTGAGCCCCACCTCGAAGGCGTCGACCCAAGGTTGCGCAACAGCCTCGAAGCTCTTGGGGCAAGCGCCCTGCACGGTGTGATCGGCCACGTGGGTCACGAAGCCCCCCACGATGGCGTGATGATCTTTGCCGTAACGAAAGGCAACCAGGCTGGGAAGGCCCCAGAACTTGACCCGTGTCCAGCGCTCGCCATCGGGCAACGGCACGCGGAGGCTCCCCTGCTTGTCGTCTCGCGCGCCAAGCGGCGCCGTTTTGAGCTGCTCCAGCGCCGCCGCATGGGACCCGCCCCCTTGACCACCTTTGGCTGCTGCACCGTCGTCTTTGGGCGGCGGGGCTGCGACCACCGGGACCGCCTTGGCGGGGGCCCCGGCCGCACTCGAGCAGCCGCCGAGCAAGAGCCCCCCGAACAGAAACGTAGCGCGGCGAAACACGGTGTCTTGATGGTTAGACACCCCGAGGGACAAATCCATTCGATTCGCGTTCGAATCGCGTCACTCTGCGATGCGGTACGCGCAAAACTGTCGCATGTTCTTGGGATCGCGGGCTATTTCGCCCACAGCTAGGGCTCGCGAAAGGCGCCCCGTTGGGGTAAGTGTCAGCGCAGGTTTGGAAGGACGAAAACTGCCATGAGCGCAAGCGCCACCGATAAGCCCCTCACCAACAACAAGCACGTCACCGACTGGTTGCGCGAGATGGTCGCGCTCTGCAAGCCGGACCAGGTGGTTTGGTGCGATGGCTCCGAAGAGGAGAAGAAGCGCCTCACCGACCTCGCGGTCTCCCAAGGCATCTTGGAGCCGCTCAACCAAGAGAAGCTCCCGGGCTGCTACCTGCACCGCTCCAACCCCAACGACGTGGCGCGCGTCGAGAACCTCACGTTCATCTGCACGCGCGAAAAAGAGATGGCGGGCCCCACCAACAACTGGATGGCCCCCAAAGACGCCTACGACAAGCTGGGCAAACTCTTCGACGGAAGCATGAAGGGGCGAACCATGTACGTGGTGCCCTACGTCATGGGCCCCGTCGGATCGCCCATGTCCAAGGTGGGCATCGAGATCACCGACAGCATCTACGTGGTGCTCAACATGCGCATCATGACCCGCATGGGCATCGACGCGCTCACCATGCTCGGCGACAGCGACGACTTCAACCGCGGCCTGCACTCGACGCTCGACTGCAACCCCGACCGCCGATTCATCTGCCACTTCCCCGAAGACAACACCATCTGGAGCATCGGCTCCGGGTACGGCGGCAACGTGCTCTTGGGCAAGAAGTGCCTGGCCCTGCGCATTGGCAGCTACCTCGGCAAGAACGAGGGCTGGCTGGCCGAGCACATGCTCATCCTCGGCGTCGAAAGCCCCGAGGGCGAGATGACCTACGTGGCTGCGGCGTTCCCCAGCCAGTGCGGCAAGACCAACTTCGCCATGATGATCCCCCCCGGCCGCTTCAAGGGCTGGAAGATCTGGACCGTGGGCGACGACATCGCGTGGATGCGCGTGGGCCAAGACGGGCGGCTGTACGCCATCAACCCCGAGGCCGGCTACTTCGGCGTGGCCCCAGGCACCAGCTACGACTCCAACGCCAACGCGATGAAGACCATCTCGCGCGATACCATTTTCACCAACGTGGCGCGCACGCCCGACGGCGACGTGTGGTGGGAGGGCAAAGACGGCCCGGTGCCGCCGGAGCTCATCGACTGGCAAGGCCGCCCCTGGACCAACAAGTCCACCGAGAAGGCAGCGCACCCCAACTCGCGATTCACGGCGCCGGCCACCAACAACCCCTGTGCGTCCAAGTTCTGGGACGACCCCGAGGGTGTGCCCATCTCCGCCATCATCTTTGGCGGCCGCCGCGCCACCACGGTGCCCCTCGTCATGCAGGCCTTCAGCTGGATGCACGGCGTGTTCCTTGGCGCCACCTTGGGCAGCGAGACCACCGCAGCGGCCACCGGCAAGGTGGGCGTTGTCCGCCGCGACCCCATGGCCATGCTGCCCTTCTGCGGCTACGACATGGGTCAATACTTCGCCCACTGGCTCAGCATGCAGAGCCGCATGGTGAACCCGCCCAAGACCTTCATCGTCAACTGGTTCCGCAAAGACAAGAACGGCAAGTTCATGTGGCCGGGCTTCGGCGAGAACATGCGCGTCCTCAAGTGGGTCGTCGATCGCGCACGCCTGCGCGTCGGCGGACAAGAGACCCCCTTCGGCTGGGTGCCCAAAGCCGGTGACCTCGATTTGTCCGGGCTCAACATCGCGCCGGAGACCGTCGACGAAGCCACACATATCGATCTCGGAGAGTGGAAGACGGAGCTCGAGTCCCTGAGCGAGTTCTTCGAGTCTTTGGGGCCGAGCATGCCCAAGACCCTCAAGCTGCAACGCGAGCTCCTGCTCGCACGCATTGATTCCATCGCCTCCAGCTGAAACGCATGCCACAGCCGCCCCAGGCCTCTAGAGGCCAAGGCGGGAGCACGGACCGGACCATGATGGACACGTTGAGCAGCCAATCCCGAGGGATTTGGCTGCTCACGTTTTTTTTGTTCACCGCCTGCGACAACGCGCCCAAGCCCCAGCCGCAGAACGACGCGGCACCATCACAAGCGAGCGCGGCCACGGTACCGATCCCCGCGGAGCCTGGGGCCGCGCTGGCCTCGCTGCTCAGGAACCCGCTCTCGGTGCCTCCGGTGGCCGTACAAGAAGGCAAAGACGAACTCGGCGCGCCGCTCACGGCCTACTTCTACGTGCTGCCTCCCCCCCTCGGCCGGGTACACCTCGACATCAACAAGGGTCACCCCGAGGCCTGGTCGTTTACGCTCGAAGCGCCCCTCGGCGCCATCGGCGACGGCAACCTCACGCTGCGTCTGGAAGCGCGCACCACAAAAGATTCGCGCTACTACGAGGTGACCAAGGGTCCCCTTGCCGGCGCCTTCGTCGCCCAGAAGAAAGACGCCCGCGCCTTCGAGATGGTGTCGGTGCCATGGATTCAGTCGCACGAGCTGCACGACATCGGAGGCTGGCTCTGCCAGGAGCATCGCGTCCCCGGCGCCGAGCCCAAGCGCATTGTCTCTCTCGAGAGCGCCTGCCAGGCCATGGTCAAAGACAAGCTCAGCTACACCAAAGGTCTCACCTTCGCCTCGGCACTCGGGCCGCCGCACGAAGCCAAAACGCTTGCATCATGCAAACAAACCTGGCAAGCCTGGGCCGAGGCCGAGACGCCCTGGGGGCGTCATCGCCGCACATTCTTGTGCACCTACGAGCCGCGCAAAGACCGGCTCACAGTGCACATCGACGCGCC
>JBIKNA010000458.1:0-5804 GCA_044358965.1 Polyangiaceae bacterium | reverse complement strand
CGCCGGCCACGAGACGCGACCGTAGCTTAGAAGCATGCGCATCACGGGCAGTATCGCCGCGATGGCCGTTGTCGTCGTGTCCTTGTCAGCATGCTCGAGCAAGACTCGTAGCACTGCGGGCGCAGGGACTTCGGCGTCGGGGGGCTCATCTAGCAGTGGCACCACGTCTTCGTCATCGGGTGCTTCGCCCAAAGATGCCGATGCCGACGGTGCGTTCTCGCCGCCCGATGGCCTCGTGTCCTGCGGCCCCAGCAAGTACGTATGTGGCGAGGTCTGCGTCGACGTCGCCAAAGACCCGCTGCATTGCGGCTCGTGCACCCGCGCGTGCGCTGCAACGCAAGGCTGCGGTCAGGGCGAGTGCCGCCCGAGCACGTGCGCGCCCCCCAGCACGGCATGCAACGGCACGTGTGTCGACCTCAAGACCGACCGGGACAACTGTGGCGCTTGCACCAACACGTGTTCGGGCCTCCAACAGTGCGTCGATGGTCGCTGCGCTCTGCCCTGCGGTACCGGCACGGTGCTTTGCAAAGGGGAATGTGTCGATCCGAACATCGACCCACGGTTCTGCGGCGCCACCAAGGGCTGTGGCGTGGGCGGCGCCGGTGCCACCGGGGCCGTGTGTGCGGCTGGCGAGGGCTGTCGCTTTGGCAAGTGCACCCTCGACGACCCGTGCGGCGCCGAGAACAAAGTCTCGTGTGTGGGCGCCTGTGTCGACGTTCTCACAAACAGCGCACATTGCGGCGCGTGCAACAAGGCCTGTGGCGCCGGCAACTTCTGCGACCGAGGTGTCTGCTGCGCCAACAACCAACTTGCATGCCTCGGTGTGTGCAAGAGCATCAAGACCGATCCGAACAACTGCGGCGCTTGCAGCAATGTGTGTGACGACGGTCAGACCTGCCAGAACGGAGTTTGCACACCATGAGCCCCCGGCACCGGCACCTCATCGGTAGCGTCGCCGCCATCTTGGCCGTCGGTACGGCTGCACTTCTGGCCTGCTCGCAAGACACAGGCCTCGATGCCACCGGCGCGGGGTCGGGCACCGGCGGCGGCAACGCCACAAACGCTTGCGCATCACCGAACGATGGTTGCCCTTGCGAAACCCCAGGCACCACCATCGATTGCGGCTACATCAAGCGCGAGGGCGAGGGCTTTCGAACTTGCGGCATGGGAAAGCGAACCTGCGGGAGCGGGAAAAGCTGGGGCGCCTGCATCGGCGATCAAGTGGCCCCCAAGTACTGGGTCCAGTCTTCGCTCAGGTTCAGCGGCTTGGGTGCCGACGCCGGCAGTTGCGCGGGCGATCCGTGCAATCCGGAGTGCGAACGCATCGTGGATACACCGGATGGGCTTGATGCCGGCACCGGCTTGCAGGCCCAAGATGGCGGCCTGTCGCTCGCCCCAAATCCCGATGCGAGCGCAAACCAGAATACCTGCACTGGCCTGAGCCCCATGGCCAACACCAACATGGTGGTCACCGGCATCTCGCCGGTGGTCACGGTGCCGCCGACCACCACCTTCAGCACCCTGCTCACCCCGACGGGATGTTACACCGGCCCGTTCTCGGCATTGTGGGGCGTCGACCGCTTCGACCTGGGCGTCGTCAGCACCGGCGGCACCTACACGCACGTGGTCCCCCTGCCTGGCAACGTCAAGGTCAGCGCCTACGCCGGGGCCTTCCGATCCGATGCGCTCGTCAACGTCACGGTCAACGTAAGCACCAACGCGGCGGCGCCCGCGGGGTACACCGTGTCGAACTTCGGCGGTGCGCTCACGAGCTTCTTGGGCTTGCCCCAGGTGCTCTACCCCTATGCGGGCACCGTGTTTCCCCAAGCGCTCGCCGCCCCGCGCATCATGTGGCGCCGCGCGGCGGGCGACACCACCGCGGCCAAGGCCGTCCGCATCGCGCTGCTCTTTCCGGCCACCGGCACCCCAACCTTCAGTTGGCAAGCCGTGGTCCCCGAGACGGCGACGCCCGGTCCCGAGTTTCCGCCGACGGCGCTCGCCAGCCAGTGGCAGGCCGCGTGGACGGCCTTCGGGCAAGCCGCGTCCGGTAGCACCGGGCGCGTCGTCATCCAACGCATCGACTCCGGCGACAAGCTCCAGGCCTCGGTCAACACCGACGTGAAGTTTGCGACTGCGGGCCTGCGAGGCCGCATTTACTACGCGCGCTACGGCGGAGGCACCGGCGACGTCATGCGCGCCAACCCCGACGGCTCCACGGCGCCCGCGCTGGCGTTTGGCACCTCCAAGTGCGGCGTGTGCCACTCGGTCTCTGCCGATGGGTCCACCTTCGTGACCTCTCGCGAAGACAACAACCTCGAGTACTCCGTCTCCAAGGTGTTGCCCGACGGCTCGCTGGAGGCATTTGGCATGGCCCCGAAAGGTGCCGGCGACTCCCGCGGGTTCTCGTATGCAGGCCTCAGCGCCGATGGGAAGTACGTGCTCCAGGCTGCGAACTTCTGGGGCAACATCAGCAACTCGAAGGTCATCCAGGGCCAATACAAGGTCTTCCAGTTCCCGACGGCCAAGCCCACCCCCATAACCGGCGCGGCGCTGGTCACGGACGTTTCGAACGCAGGATTCGGGGGCACGGGCAACGTGTGGGGTCTCAAAGACCAGATCGTGTACACGCCAACGTTTGCCCCCAACAACCAACAGATTGTCTACGTCGATGGCGGTACGGCCAACAAGCTGCGCAAGGGCGTTGCTGTCGTGCCATTCGACGTCGTCAACAAGCGTTTCGACTTCAGCGCGCGTCGTATCGTCGTCGACGGCACCACCGGCGGCAACCTGCAGGGCTTCTACACCCGCTGGCCCATCTTCGAGCTCGACTCCCGCAGCCTACTGTTCTCCGCAGCGCCGGACGCGCAGGAGATCCCGAACTCCGGCACCTGGGCCTACGCGGCCATGTTGGTGTCGGGCTGCTGCGGCCACATCCAGGTGCCTGGCCGACTGTACTCTGCGGATAGCGCCGTTGGCGGAAGTGGCCCCGTGGCACTCACCAACGTGAACGCGGGACTTAGCGGCCTTGGCATCGCAGATGCCGACCGCAACTACCAGCCAACCATGCTCAACGTCTCCGTTGGCGGCTACCGTTGGATGATCTTCACCTCGCTCAGGCAGTACGGCCACCGCGCCAACGTCAACACGACGCTCAACGGTTCGCCGCGCCCCTACGCCAAACTGTGGGTTGCCGCGGTCAACGACACTGTGAGCGGGACGACCGATCGCAGCAACCCGCCGTTCTGGTTCCCGAGCCAAGACGAGGCGGGAGGCTATCTCAACGAACGTGGCTATTGGGCCCTCGATGCCTGCAAACAGGCCGGCAGCACCACGACTTCACTTTGCGCCGCCAACGACGAGTGCTGTGGCTATGCCCCCAACAATCCGACGGCGGCGTGCCTCATCGACGTTCCGGTCTCGAGTTCGCCCCCCACGCGACACTGCCGGTCCACCGCGCAAACCACCTGCAAGACCATCGACGAGGCCTGCACCACCAGCAGCGACTGCTGCGGGTTCCCCAATGGGCCACTGTGCATCAGCGGCCAGTGCAAACTGCCGCCGCCGGTGCCAACGTTCGCACCGTCCAGCTTCGAGCGCAGCTACGAGGCAAACTGCGCCCCAGGCAAGCTGCTGCGTTGGCAGTTCTTCGATTGGCAGTCGGTGGTGCCTTCACCGGCCAACGGGGCTGGGATCAACTTCTTCGTGCGAGCGGCGGACACCGAAGCGGGCCTCGCCAGCGCCACGGAGTATGCGTTGGCCAACGAGACCTTCTCCACGCCGCCCGGGGTCTACCGCGGCGCCGACGTGGGTGCGCTGTTGACGGCCAACATCCGAAAGCCCCCGCACCCTCGTTGGATCCGGGTGCGCATGTCACTCTCGCCCACCACCGACAACACCCAATCACCCGTGCTCGTGAACTGGCGGCAGAACTTCGCCTGCGTCGACGGCGAATAGGCGTCGTGGCCCCGACACGTCGTGCAAAGGGCCACCCGGGTTAGGCGATGGTGAACGGATCGGCGTCACGTTTGCTGACCGCAAAGGTGACGTCGGGCAGCTCTGCTTGCAGCCGCGCGCGCAACGGCGAAAGCGCCAAGCGCTCGGTATGCGAGTGCAGCGTACAGAACGCGCATAGACCCAGCCGCGCGGCCAATAGCGCGTCGTGGTGTCCGAGTTCACCGGCGACGAACACATCGGCGCCGACGCGGTGTGCGTCGAGGACGAGGGAACCACCGGCGCCGGCACAAACGGCCACGCGACGGATGACCGCCTTGGGTGTACCGGCCAGAAGTACATGGGGCAAGGCAAGCGTGCGCTTGAGGGTTGCCACGAACACATCATGGCTTTGGGGCTGCGGCAGATCACCGAGGCGCCCGATGCCGGGCCCCTCGGGCGCGCGCCGGCGCAGGGGCGCTCGCTCGCCGATCCCCAGCGCGTCCATGACGCAGTCGTTGGTGCCGCCTTGGGCCACGTCGAGGGCCGTGTGCGGGCTGTACACCGCGAGACCTGCACGCGCGGCCCGGTAGGCCAGATCATCGGCAAGGAAGGTCTTCTGCGGACGGAAAATGGGCGGGTGGTACGCGATGACCGCTTGGGCTCCGGCTTCCACAGCTTCGTCGATGACCTCGGGCAACAAGTCCACCGTCAGCAACACCGAAGACAGAGGGCCCTGGGCGTCGCCCACCAGCAACCCCACGTTGTCCCAGGTCTCGGCGAGAGACAGCGGCGCGATGCGTTCCATGGCGAGCACAAGGTCCGAGACGATCACGCGACGGAGATTAGCGCAGTTGCCTGCACCTGCGCGCCGGGAAGACGTCAGGGGCCCGCCGATCCGCTGGCAGAAGGCTCGCTCCCCGACAGCGCCCGTAGCGCGCGAAACACCCGGGCCGAGAGTTCCTTGGGGCAACCTAGCAACCTCCCCGCGCGCTCCGCCGTGGGCTCCAAAATCGCGCGTTCGACCATGTCCACACGAATGCACAGGGGGCCTATGCAAGGAAACCCCACGGACAAGGCTGCGGCGTCGGGGACCTTGCCACGAAACCATATGCGCCCCGCCGAGAGCGCCGGCAGCGAAGACCCGAAGAATGCTCGGGCCAACGCCACACGCACGGCAAATGCCTCGCCACGAACACCGCGGTACACGAACGCCTGTCCAAAATGCACGCCTTGGGACTCGAAGCTCTGTCGCGCATCGGCGGGCAGCAGGGCCACGAGCGGCGCCAACTCGAGCGCAGAGGCCGTGCCCAGGCCGCGCTCCAATGCATAGGCAATGCCCCGGGTGGCCGGCGCGTCGTGCGTCAACAACGGCAACTCCACCCCCGACAAGCGCAGCGCCAAGCCACGCACGAAGGCCACGGCGCGGCGCTCCACGTCCGGCCCCAGCGATGAAGCGCGCAGGGACTCGTGGAGCACGACTTTAGGGGCGCTCGGATGAACCCCGGCCACGATGTGCCCAAGCGGCGTCTCCCCCGCGAACAGCGCCCCGGTCTCGCTGACGCGCAGCTCTTGGGCCCCCTCTTCGAACACCTGGAGCACCCGCGCCGCGGGCGAGACGCCCTTGGACGACGGAGCAATGGAAGGCGCCGTTTGCTCGCGCAGCGCCCGCAGCGCCGCAAACGGGTGATGCGGCGAGGGGCCGTCACTTCCGGGGGCACTCCGGTGCGATGCCGGTGCAACGCCGGGCCGCGGGAGGCCGGTGCTCGACGGCGCAGGAGGCACCGGCACGAAGGCCCGGCGTCGTCCGGACGCGTCGACGAAGCGGCGCATCAGCGTCTCGTGCAACGCGTCGCTCAGGCGATCTTCGATGT
>JBIKNA010000457.1:0-5810 GCA_044358965.1 Polyangiaceae bacterium | reverse complement strand
CCGTACGCGATGTGCGGCTGGCAAATGTATCGTCGAGCAATTGCCATCCCCCGCGGATGCCGGCGCGGATGGAGGGTGACTGTTCAAGTCTCCAGCGGAACCCTCACCGTTGTGCGCCGTGCCAAAGCATCTCCGTGCGTTCGACTGCTCCGGCAGCAAAGAGAGGACCCGAATCACCGAGCGAGGCACCGATGATCTTCGGCCGGAAGGCGCCACCTGCCATGTGCCATGCGTGCCAAAGTGACCATTCGGACGACAGCGCCCCGCTCTGCACGCACCGGGGCGCCGCAATCCTCGGCATTTGCATGGTGGCACAGGCTTTGCTCCAGTGAAGGCCATGTCGCTCCGCCTGTCCCGTGCCCAACGCCGTTGCGCCCGCCGAAGCACCCAAGGGGCAGTGCTAGCCATGTCATCGCTTGTGGCCATGTCGTTCTTTGCCTGCGGCGGGCGGACGCAGCTCCTTGTCGACGACGAGCCTTTGGTTACCCCGGGCCCCGACGCAAGTGATGCCCCCAGGGAGCTCGGCGATGCGAGCCGAGACCAAAAGACCGACGTTGCGCCCGACGCCCGTGACGGTGGTCTAGACGCGTCCCGCGACAGTGATGCGGCCGATGTGCGGCTCCCAACGTTTTGCGAAGATGCCGGGACCACACTGATCTATCTGGTGTCGGCCCAGAACGATCTTGTCAGCTTCGACCCGTCGGATCGAACGGTTCGCACCGTGGGCAAGATCAACTGTCCCGCGCCTCCGGACACCACGCCGTTCTCCATGGCCGTGTCGCGCACCGGCACGGCCTACGTCGTTTACACCGACGGGAACCTCTTTCGGGTCAGCACCAAGAACGCGAGCTGCACGCCCACGGCGTTTGTGCCCAATCAACGAGGGTTCGGCACGTTTGGCATGGGGTTCTCCGCCGACGAGGCCACGGGCGTCGAGACCCTGCACATTGTCGAGCCCAGCAACGGCTTCCGTCTAGACCCGACAGACCCCGACGGCCAAGCGCGCCTTGCCACCATCGACACCAAAAGTTTCGCGCTCAACATCGTTGGCTCTCTCGGGCCCGATGTGCCACGCGCCGAGCTCACAGGCACCGGCGACGGCAAGCTCTTCGGCGTCTGGCTTACGGGCACCGACAAGCCAGGCTCCGTGGTGGCCGAGATCGACAAGGCGACGGGCGCCGTTCTTTCGACGGACGTGGCCGCGGCAGGACGTCGAAACGACGGCTACGCGTTCGCGTTCTGGGGCGGTGCATTCTGGCTCTTCACCGCATCGAATCTCGAGGGCCCATCGGACGTGCACCGCTTCGACCCAGTCACGAAGACCACAACCTTCGAAGGCACGGTGCCGGGATCCATCGTCGGCGCCGGTGTCTCTACATGCGCGCCGCTGTAGAGCCGGCGGCTCTGGAAGGCATTTTGTCAGATCGGGCGCTACGGCCGCGGCACGGCGGACTTTGGCCGTACCCCGAAGTGTCCAACTGCTGGGCACCCAGCGCGGGCGGCGGGCCAAAATCGGCCGAAACAAGCGGGCGCGGCCACTGGCCCGCTCCATGCAGCCAGACAGATTCATGCTGACCCGCCGCGCTCTGGCCTTTGCCGCCGTGTTCGTTCTGTCCGCCTCTGGTTGTGCCTCGCCCACGGACGACGACGACACTTCGGACACCTCGGCGCTTGGGGCGCCCGTCGTCACCAAGAAGCACACCCTCGTGGTGCGCACGAAGGGGTTCATCGCTCCCATCGCCCGCGATGAGATTGGCGCGCTCGAGAACCCGGTGGCCAACGGGGCACTGCAGGCCTTCGCCGCGGCCACCAACCAGCAGTTCAGCGAAGACCCGCAAGATGAATCCCGCGAGACGGGGCAATACCGGTTGTGGGCACAAGTTGTGTTGAGCGTGGTGTGCACGGGCACCAAGGTGTCCATGGTGCTCGGGAATCCCGACTCCGACGCGGGCTACGAAGGGCCGCTCAAGGCCGTGGTCGAGCCGCTCATCACGCGGTCCACGCCCCAGGGGGCGTTCTTCTTTCAAGCCCGTGGCAGGCCGCACCCTGCGGCAGAGCCCGTGTTCCAGGGCATTCAACGTCGGTCCACCAGCACCATTTGGTACGAGGTGCACGGTCGCGTCACTTGCGACGCTGCAGGCGACGCGAAGGTCAAGTTCTCCCCCGTGGTGACCACGGCATTCCCCTCGTTCCGACTCTGGCTAAGCAAGTCCACCGTGGGCTCCGCTGCCACTTCATCAGAAGTGCGCCTCATCGACCGGCCCCAGAGCTACTTCTCCGAGCTATGGCGGTTGCCTCCGGCGCCACCCGTGACCGACGTTTGGTAGCGCCCGCGGTGTTCGCTTCGTCGCAGCGTCAGTCGCAGCGAATGGGGTTGGGGCAGGGCGTCCCCGCGTCGCCCACGCGGCTGAGCGTGCCAAGGCGCGCCTGCACGGCGGTGAACGCCACGACCACCGAGAGTGCGCCGCACGGCTCGCTCGTCCGGTCTTTTTTGACGTCCGCGGCCAGGTCTCGGGCGCCACACATGACAGGCTTGATGAGCTGAATCGAAGCCGGGTTGTCGCACAAGCGTTGGTTGGGAACGAACGGGTCCGAGAGCGCTCGGAAGATGTCCTCGACCAGGATGCGTCCGCCGAAGACGCCTTTGTCGAGCGTCCATAGATTGTTTTGGTTCGTGAGTCGTCCGGTCATGTAGCCCGAGCGCAGGTCCACGGATGCAAGTTCCAACGGGATAGGCAGATCGAGCAGAGACACGAGCCGACCCTCGGTCACATAGGCCGCTGTGTCGCGTATGGAGGCGCGGCAGGTGCCAAGGGAACAGGCTGTCCCCGCGTCCGGCGGAGCGGCCACGACGTTGTCGTACACGCGCCAGTAGTCCGTGCCGTCACTTGCGGGGGGCGGTCGTGTGCCTGTTGGGTCGGGGCCGCCGCCGTCGAGCTGTGATTGGGTCATGGAGCCCGCGTACAGCGACACGGTGACTTGTCGGTCGTTCTTGCCGCCGTTGTAGTCTTCGATGGCGATGAGCAGGCCAGAAAATCCGAGCGCGAGGCGCCGGTTCATCTCGGGGCCGATGTCCAAACCGCTGGACCGAACAACGGCGAGCAACGCGTTGTCGCGCCCGCCCGGGCCATCACAGATGTTCGCCGAAGCCGAGGCGGTACACGACGACGCACCGGGACAGGTGGCGACGCCGTCCAGATCGTATCCCTGGAGTTCGAGGTCTGCGTCGCGGCCCGGATCCACCGCCAGCGTGCGCAGCGCAAACACCAACGAGAGGTTCCCGTCGCCGTCTTCGGTGCTTGGGCGCCCCGGAACCTTGGCCAGCGGGATGTCCGCGTCCGGCGCTGCTCCCGCGTCTGCGGCGTCCGGCGCGAGCACATCGAGCCCTGCATCCACGGCGGGAGGCGCGTTGGTCGACGAATATTGCACTGTGCACGCAAGCCACATCAGGCCAGCCAGCGCGAGACCACCCACGGCCCCGATGTTCTTTGGCGTCACCGCATCGAGTCTAGCAAACAAGACGCCGGACCAGGCGCGGCGCAATCTTCGGCGCTTTGGCGCGCACGGCACGCCCTCGGCGTGCGCCCAGAACTGCTAGGCTCTGTCGCATGAAGGCTCGCTTCCCGTACGTCTTGATCCTGGCTGCAACGCTGGCTTCTTCCGGCACAAGCCTCGCGCAGCAGGGCACAGACTTGGCCCAGGGCACCGCCGCGCTCAAGGCCGCCGAGTACGACAAGGCCAACACGCTGCTGGGCAAAGTCACCGGCGCCGACGAGGCCGCGGCCAAATTGGCTCTCGGGCGCGTGGCCTTCGAGACGGGGCGCTACCCCGAGGCGCTGCGCCTGGCCGGGCTCGCTGCCGGCAATGCCAGCCTCAAGAACCAAGCGCAGCTGCTGCGTGCCGACACCTTGGCCCGCACCGGCAAGGTTGCCGACGCCATGGCCGTGGTCGACGCCCTGACCAGCGCCACGGGCAACGATGGCCGCCGGGCGCGGCTCTTGGCCGGCGAGTACCGCATTCGCATGGGCAAACGCGCCGACGCCGAGGCGCCGCTCATGAAGATCGTTGAAGAGTACAACAACGACAAGATTGCAGATACCGACGCCGAAGGGCTTGCGATCTTGGGGCGCGCGCTGTTTCTGCTGCGCAGCTTCAAAGAGTCCAACAAGATGTTGCTCAAGGCCGAGGCCGTCGACAAGAAGCGCGTCGAGACGCTGCTGTTCTCTGCCGAGCTGTTCATGGACAAGTACGACCCGGGGCACGCCGAAGAGACCACCAAGCTCGCACTCACCGCCGCCCCCAAACACGCCGACGCCATCGCCCTCATGGCGCGCATCAAACTCGAACAATCGTTGGACTTCGACGCCGCGGACACCTTGGCCAAAGAGGCGCTCGATGTGAACCCCGTGTTGCCCGAGGCTTTTGCCATCAAGGCGGGCATTGCGCTGCGCGACATGGAGCTGTCCGCAGCCGATGGCTTCATTCAACGTGGCCTGGCCACGGATCCCGGCAACCTCGAGCTCTTGAGCTTGCGGGCGGCATCGCGCTTTTTGGCCGATGACACCGCGGGTTACGAGGCGGCCAAGCGTGAGGTGTTCGCCAAGAACGCCGAGTACTCGCAGTTCTATACCATCGTGGGCGAGTACGCCGAGTGGGAGCACCGCTACGAAGACATCGTGGTGATGATGAAAGAGGCCGTGCGCATCGATCGCGAAGACGCCAAGGCCTGGGCGCAGCTGGGCATGATGCAAATGCGCGGCGGCGACGAGACCGTGGGCCTCGAGTCGCTGAACAAAGCCTGGAAGCTCGACAAGATGAACGTGCGCGTGTTCAACACGCTCAACCTGTACGAAAAGAGCATCGCCGTAAACTACGAGACGGTGAACTCGCCGGTGTTCCGCATGCGGTACCCCAAGGCCGAGAAGGCCATCCTCGAGCGCTACGTGCCGCGGCTCATGGGCGAGGCGTGGGCATCCATGAAGGGCCGCTATGCCTTTGTGCCGGCCATGCCAGTGCAGGTCGAGCTGTACGCGTCGCGCGAGCACTTCAGTGTGCGCACCGCCGGCTTGCCCAACGTGGGCATCCAGGGCGTGTGTTTTGGCCACGTGCTCGCCTCCATGAGCCCCCAGGGCGAGGTGTTCAACTGGGGCAATGTTCTGTGGCACGAGCTCGGACACGTGTTTGCCATCCAGCTCAGCAAGAACCACGTGCCGCGTTGGTTCACCGAGGGTTTGTCCGAGTACGAGACCATCGCGCGAAGGCCCGAGTGGTCCCGAGAGCTCGACCCCAAGCTGTACCAAGCACTCAAGGCCAACTCACTGCCGCCCAGCGTGGACATGAACCGCGCCTTCACGCACGCCACCAACGGTCTCGACGTGACCGTGGCCTACTACGCCGCCAGCCAGCTCATGGTGTTCACCGTCGAGAGCTTCGGCATGGCCAAGGTCACCGAGGCGCTCAAGCTGTGGGGCCAGGGCGTACGCACCGCCGATGTCATTCAGCGCGCCTTTGGTGTGGCATCTACGGAGTACGACCGGCGGTTCCGTGCTTGGGCCTTGGGGCGGCTCAAGCGCTACGACGGCCAGTACATGTTCACCGAACCCAAGGGCTCGTTGGAGCACGCCAAAAAAGAGGTCGAAGCTGCGCCCAACGATGCCAGCAAACACGTGAACTATGCCTTTGCGCTCATTCGCACCCGCAAGGGCGAAGAAGCCAAGAAAGAGCTCGAACGCGCCATCGCCCTGGACCCAAAGAACATGGACGCGCGGTACCTGGCCGCCAAGGTGGCCGCAGCCACCGACAAGATGGAC
>JBIKNA010000100.1:0-18991 GCA_044358965.1 Polyangiaceae bacterium | reverse complement strand
GCTGGAGAACGCCAAGTCGCTGCACGAGTTCGACGTGGTCGGCTTCTCGCTGCAGTTCGAACTCACCTACACCAACGTGCTGCTCATGCTCGACTTGGGCGGCGTGCCGCTGCGGTCGAGCGACCGCACCGAGGCCGACCCATTGGTCATCGCCGGGGGCCCCACGGCCACACACCCCGAGCCTCTCGCGTCGTTCATCGATGCCATCGTCATCGGCGACGGCGAAGAGCGCACCACGGAGCTCGCGCTCGCGTGGGCCGACTTGAAAGAGCGAGGCCTGCCCCGCGCCGAACGGCTGCGACACCTGGCCAAGATGCCGGGCGTCTACGTGCCGTCGCTGTACAAGCTCACCGAGTGCCCCGACACCGGGCGGCAGGTGGTTGCGGGGCCGGTCTACGACGACCTTCCGTTCCCCATCGAGCGCTGTCTGCTGGCCGATCTCAACAAGTTCCCGTTCCCCGACGACAGCCCCGTGGGCGGCCCCGAAGCCATCTTCGATCGCATGTCCATCGAGATCGCGCGGGGCTGCACCGAGGGGTGCAGGTTCTGCCAGGCCGGCATGATCTATCGCCCGGTGCGCGAGCGCGATCCCGAGGCCATCGTCGACACGGTGGTCTCGGCAATCAAGAAGTCTGGCTACGACGAGGCCAGCCTCACATCGCTGTCCACGGCGGACTACTCCTGCATCGCGCCGCTCATCAAGAAGGTCACCGAGAAGCTCGCCCCAGAGCTCGTGTCGCTTGGGGTCTCGTCGCTGCGGGCCTACGGGCTCGAAGAGCCGGTGCTCGACGACATCCAGCGCGTGCGCGCCAGCGGCATCACCTTCGCGCCGGAGGCGGGCAGCCAACGCATGCGCGACGTGGTCAACAAGAACGTGACCGAAGAGCAGCTCATGACCACGGCGGAGCGCATCTTCTCGCGCAACTGGGCCAGCATGAAGCTCTACTTCATGATCGGCCTGCCCACCGAAGAAGAAGAAGACGTTCGCGAGATCGTCCGCGTGGGCGGCCGCGCCCGCGAGGTGGGCCGCATCAAGAAGAAAGAAAAGGGGCAGGGGCCCCCCACGGTCACAGTCAGTGTCTCCACGCACGTGCCCAAGCCGCACACGCCGTTTCAGTGGTGCGCCATGGACACCACCGAAGACGTGCGCAAAAAGCAGGGTTGGCTCCAAGAAGAAGCCAAACGCGCCCGCGTCGAGCTACGCATGCACGAGAGCGACACCTCTTGGCTCGAAGGCGTGTTCTCACGCGGTGATCGTCGCTTGGGCGACGTGCTCGAGCACGCCTACCGCGGCGGCGCCCGCTTCGACTCCTGGGAAGACCGCTTGCGCCTGGACGCATGGGATGCCGCCTTCGACGCCATGAAGGTCGAGCCCGCAAACTACCTGGGCACCATCCCCGTGACGGCGCGCCTGCCCTGGGACCACATCGACGTGGGGCTCGAAGAGGGCTTCTTGCTCGACGAGTACCGCAAGGCGCTCAAGAGCCGCCTGAGCCCTCCTTGCGGCAAGGTGAAGGGCATGTTCATCCACCACACCAACTTGGCGGACGCCAGCGCCGACGATCGCAAGCTCGTCTGTTACGACTGCGGCGTGGCCTGCGATCTGGGCACCATGCGCGAAGAGCGCCTGGTGTACCTGCGCAAGTTGGGGGCCGAAGAGCGCCGCCCGGTGGTGCCCAAGGCCCCAGTGGTCGAGCAAGAGCGGAGGCCCGATGGCTCGCTCAAGCGCAAGGGGCCGCCGCCGCGGCCGGTGCAGGGCGAGCCTCGCAAGTACCGCTTCTCCTTCGAGAAGGCCGGCAAGAGCGCATTCCTGTCGCACCTGGACCTGATCCGCGCGCTGCCTCGGGCGTTCCGTCGCCTCGAGATCCCTATGTATTATACAGGCGGGTATCACCCCAAGCCCGACATGATCTTCAGCCCGGCACTCTCGCTGGGCGTGTCGAGCCTCGACGAGTACATGGACATTCGCCTCACTTGCGACGGTGATCCGGCGGAATGGATCGCAGGTCTGTCGGAGAGCTCCATGGAGGGCCTTCGCTTTACCGGTGGCGTGCGCCTGGGCCCCAAAGATGCGCCCATTGGCCGCATCATCGAGCTTGCGCAGTACGTTGTGGCCATTCCCACCAGCGCCCTCGCGGCCTATGGGCACCAGCAGGGCCTCGCGGCGCAGGTGCAGACGTTCTTGGGCAAAGAGTCATCCAAGGTCATGCGCAACATGAAGGGCATCGGCAAGTCCGTCGATGTCCGCCCCTTCGTGCGCAGCATGCACGTCGATGCCCCGGACGCCCATGCGCTCATCGCCCGGGCGGGCATCATTGGCTCATTCACAGCGTTGTCCTTCGAGACCAACGTGCTGCACTCGGGTTCTGCCAAGGTGAGCGAGGTGCTCGAAGCGGTGTTTGGCAAACGCGACGAGTCATTGCCGTACCGAGCCGTGCGCACGGCTCTCGGGGCACTGCGTGACGGCAAGCTCGTCTCGCCGCTATCGCTAGAGGCGTTGCAACAGGTGGCTCCGGAGGTGCCGTCTGCGGCCACTTCCGTCGTCGAGGCCGCGCCGGGCGGTCCCTGATCTCGTCGCCGGCTACCTTTGCGTTGCTCGGGCTCGCGGCCTTCGCCGCGGGGGTGGTGGACTCCATCGGTGGCGGCGGCGGACTCATCACGCTGCCGGCACTGCTGTCCGTCGGCATGTTGCCGCACCAGGCCCTGGCCACCAACAAGGGCCAGGCCGTCTTTGGCGCGGTCACTTCATTTGCATCGTTCTATCGCCGAGGCGGCATCGACAAGAAGCGCGCACCGTGGGCGTTCGTTCTCGGATTCATCGGCTCGTTGGCTGGGGCGGCGCTGCTCTTGGCCGTCCGTCCGGAGCCCCTCAAGCCTTTGGTGCTGGTGCTGCTCTTCGGGGCCGCGGTGTTGGTGCTGCTTCCCAAATCGCGCCTGCCGCGCCTGTCCATGGCGCAGCCGCTCTTGGCCTTTGTGCCATTGGGCTTGGCGCTCGGCGTGTACGACGGCTTCTTTGGGCCCGGCGTGGGCACCATGCTCATCGTGGGCAACCTGCTTTTGTTCGGCGATTCGCTGACGCAGGCCTCGGGCAATGCCAAAGTCTCGAACCTGGCCTCCAACGCGGCCTCGCTCATCCTGTTTGCGTCGCGCGGCACCATCGACTGGCGCGTGGCAGCGGTCATGGCGGGCTGCAATGCCTTGGGGGCTGCCATGGGGGTACGCCTTGCATTGCGTGTGGGCGACAAGCTGGTTCGCGGGGTGGTGCTCGGCGTCGCCGGCATCTTGATGCTCAAGCTCGGGCTCGACGTGTTGGGCCTGCGGTAGCCAACACGGGCCCACCGGCGGGCCCAGCGGCGGGGCTGGCGCACCTTGCAGCACGCAAACGGGACGGCGCTTTTCGCGTCCGTCCCAGCCGGACGAGGGACCGTCCCAAGCTTGGGACGACGAACGCCATGGGCGCTCATGTGTGCTCGCGGTTTTCTCGGGGAATTCGCACAATGGCACCTGCGGCCAGCGTCGGCACAAGCCCTGCAGAACCCATCCTCACACGCCGCAAGGGAAGACGGCGTGAGGAGGAGACAAAAACATGCGAGCAGTCGTGGTGTTGGTGGTGGGGATGGCGTCGATTCTGGCTGGCTGCGGCGAGGTCTCGTCGGTGGCGACCGACAATACCGCGACGAGTGAAGGTGAGCTCACGGTTGCCGATTCGGCCGTGAGCCAGACGTTCTCTGCGGGTGGCGCGTGCACGGACGTCAAGGCCGTGTTCGACGCAAACGCGGATGCGGTGAAGGCGCTTTGCGCCGACGGTGAGGTTGCGATCCCCACGGCGCATGATGCCGAAGGTTGTGCCGATGGGCAGGTCAAGAGCCTCACGCTCACCTGCGCCACGCCCAAGCTCCCCAAAGACGGCGAAGGCAAGTGCTTCGACTTGCCCGTGAAGCCCCCGAAGGCCAAGGACGATGCCAGCACGGACGACCAGAGCTGCCACGAGCCGTCGGCCCCGAAGCCCGAGAATCTGCCGGCCGTGTTGTGCCCCAAGCTCGGTGCCGATGCGCCGGACGGTGCGGAAGACGGCAGCGAGCACCAAGGTCGGCCGCCCCCGCCGCCCCCAGGCGACAAGCCCGAGGCCGGCGCCGATGGCGAGCACCCCGCGCCCCCGCCCGGTGGCCCCAACGCCGCCGGCGACAAGCCTGCTGGTGACAAGCCTGCTGGTGACAAGCCTGCTGGTGACAAGCCCGGCGGCCCCAAGGCTGGCGGCGGCAAGGGCGCGCGTCCTCCGCTGCGCTGCTGCCTGCCCCCGAAGGGTGGCAAAGATGGGAAAGCCCCTCCGCCCAAGGGCGGACATGCCGGCGGGCCTGCCAACGGGCAGGCGGGAGCCACGGCGGAAGGACAGGGTGCACAAGAGACGAAGTGAGCCGATAACGCGACGAGAGCCATATGCGCGCAGCCGAGGTAGTCTCCGGACTATGGCTGCGCGCCTTTGGTTCTTTGTGGCGTTCGTATCGGGCTCCACTCTGCTGTTCTTTGCATGCCTCCCAAGCATCGCGGAGCCACTTGCGTGCCCGCCACCGCCGGCGGGCAGCGCGCTCTGCCCGCTGTCGGGGCCGCAGCCGTCGGCCCAGGTTCCCAATGGCAAAGATGCCCAGGCCGCAGTCTGTAGTGACCGCCTGCTCAACTGCGTGTCTCGCAACACCGCGTGCGCCTGCCGCGAGGGCACGTGCCCGGCGCGCGCGTCGTCTTGTTTTCCGGAAGGGGACTGCCCCCCGGCGGTCACGCGCGCCAAAGCCAACGCCGTCTGCAACACCTCTGTCACCGCCACACTGGGCGGCGACCCGCGCTGCGCTTGTTCGTGCGCGTCTTGCGCGCTCGCGTGCGACGGTCGAGGCGTCATTCTTGGGTCTGGCGCTCGCTTGCGCCTGCGCAGCACCGAGAACCTGTCGAATCCCAAGGCGCCCAGCGGGCTCTTCTTGCGAATTCGTGGCCGCGGCGTCATGACCCTGGTGGCCCCCAACGAAGGTCCGCAGCAGCCCCAACGACTTGGCGAGGGCCCACCCATCGCGGTGGACCGGGAAGACTTCGGCGACAACGTTGTCGACCTGGGGCGAACGCCATCGTCCACGTCGGCGCTCGATCTGTCCGTGACCGAGGGCGAAGTCGAGGTGGACTGCGTGATCCCGTGGTCGACTCCGTAAGCGAAGCCGCGGCCCCGCGTCGGCACGCGAGCACGCGCACGGGCAGCATCTACGGGAGACGTTGGCGGCGGGTCTGTGTTGCCCGCAAGGTCTCGCGCTCCAGGGTCTTTTCGATCAGGATGGCTCGCTTGTCGTGGTCTTTGCGTCCGCGTCCCACTCCCAAGGTCACCTTGGCGCGGCCGTCGTTGAAGTGCACGTCCAGGGCCACCACTGTGTAGCCCTCGCGGGAGATGGCTCGCTCGAGGTCGCGGATCTCTCGTGCGTGCAACAGCAATTTGCGGGAGCCACGCTCGGCGTGCGGAAACGCGCGCGCTGCAAAAAACGACGCGATGTACATCTGCCGAAGCCACATCTCACCGCGCTCGACGGCGGCGTAGGCCTCGGAGATGTCCACCTGGCCTGCGCGAATCGATTTGACCTCGCTGCCGCGCAGCACGAGGCCCGCTTCGTACGTGTCGCTGATGTCGTAGCGCAGGCTCGCCTTGCGGTTGACCGCGACGCAGTTCGCAGGAAGTTTGCGTTGGCTACGCCCCACGGGACCGATGCTAGCGCCACTTCTGGCGGCCGTCGGTGCACAAAGGGGACGACGGCGCCCGGGCGAGGTCTCCCGGGGCTCGGCGCCGGGACGTTCGCCCGTGTTGCCATGGGCAGCCGCGGTCTTGGTTTCCCTAGAACAGGTCCAGCATCAAGATCGAAGGGCGACCCAGGTTATCCTGATCACGATATGCAACATACAAGCGATCGTTGACGGTATCGATCTTTGGAATCGCTGTAGCTCCGATAAAGGGATACGCGCCTCCACACCGGAATCGCGCCAACTCCTCGCAGGGCGCATTCGTCGGGCATCGGAGCAACGCAGTGCTCTGCCCCCCTTGAACGAGCGATACGGTGACGTAGGTCGTTCCTCGCTTCACGTCCAGTGCCGTAGCTCCGGTCACCTTCGAACCGCCGCCGGGGATGTTTTGTACCCAGCGCTCCGCACACTCCGTCTGCGGAGCGGCACATGCAACAACGTTGGCGCCGGCCTCCAGTCCGTGGCCGAAGAAGCCCCCGAAGAACGCACCGCTGCCCGCTCGACCCAAGAATGTGCTGGGCAGCCCTGCCCACATCGGCGCGCAGACCCCCGACACGACATCGCACTCTGTTACCGCGCCAGAGCTACACGTCGCGAGCACGCGGTCCTCCTTCGAGCCAAGGGATACCGCACTGCAGTTCGCGGGCACGTTGAACAAGCGGGTTCGACAGCCGACAGCGGTATTCGAGCACCGGCTGTAGAGTGCCGCCGTGCTCCCCTGTCCCGTCGCAAGCACCGTGAGCGCCCCCGTCCCTTGCCCTTGGAGCGAGACGTCCGCGACGGTCCAACTCGACGCTTCGCCCTTTCCTGCGCCGTTTGGCACAGCGTAAAGATATGCGCAGTTTTTCCCGTCCGAACCGCACAGAAAGACGCCTGGTCGCCCGTGGCGACCGGGGCTCTGGTCGCTGGTCACCAGCAGCAAGCCATCGCGCGAGGAGTCGAACAACAGGTGGGGGGAATGCCCCACGTCGGAAACAGTGCCCTCCGCGGTGGATGTTTGGATGCCCTCGTATCGACAGTTCGCTCCCTCGAGATCACAAACGAAGAGTGCTGGTCGATTGTTCGTCGAGGGGTTTGTGCTTGCCACGAAGATGCGCCGACCCGCCCCATCGATGGCCAGACCAATTGGGCGGTCCGTGACGGCCACGGAGTTGCCCCGAGCGTTTCCCGCGGAAGCGTCGGTCATTGCGCAGTCCGTACCCTGGAGGTTGCAGTCGGCTACCCAAGCCCGCGTGGTGTTCGTCGAATCGACGATGTTGACGATGATGAGCCACCGTCCCTGCTGTGGTCCGGATCCAAGGACGACATCCTGACCGAAGCCGAGTGACAGGGGAACTGCCACAGGCAAACATGCGCTTTCGTCACAACGAAGCACAGTCCGCGTGGTTGCAGCGCGCAACCCAACAAGGTGCAGAGTTCCGGTGGAGATGTCCACCTGTGCCACGCCGGCGTCCACCTTGCCGCCCGTGGAGATTGTCGAACAGACCGCGCTGTTCAAGTCGCAGCGACGTAGGTCGTTGCGCACCGAGAACAACACGCGTCGCGTGGCATCGAAGGCCGAACTGATGAGCTCCCCGGGCCCCGTCAAGCCCGGTGCCTCATCGCAGGAGCCTGCGTCAATGCTGCAGCGGAGCACCGGAGCACCGCTTGCGGTTCGAACGGCCAGAATTCGCGCAGCTGCGGGCGCCGCAGAGTCGACATGAATGCGCGGCACCAGCTCTCCAGCGGTCACCTGCGCGACGGCGACGAACGTGATGCACTTGCTTGTGTCGAGCTCGCAGCGGTACACCTCGGCGCGCGTCTGACCAGTGCCCGGGGCCGCGCGATGCGCCGCGATGAGCAGCGTGCGGGACACCGGGTCTACGGCAACGGAAGGCGTTGGGGTCGCTGCACCGAGCTCCGTACGCACGCAGTTGGTGCCATCCGTCATGCAGCGAAACACTGTGAGGCTGGGGCTGCCAGCAACAATCAGCAGCCGTCCTTCGGTGGACACCTCATCCAGAAACAGGGTTGCGTCTGTGGCGTCTTTACCGTCGAAAGGCACCGCCACGCAGTCGCCCCCGGATCCGTTGCAGCGGCGCAGTGCCAACCGACCGCCAAGATCTTTCCCCAACAACATGAGTCGGTTGTGCTGCGCGTCGTAGGCCCCAAGCGGCGACGAAAGGGCGTCGCCTCCGGCGTTGGCGCCCACATCGGCGCGTCGGACGTAGTTGTCGAGTCGAACTCGCGTGGGTGGGCTCTCGCGCCCATCGGCGCTGCGCGCCCGTGCCTCGACGAACTCGAACCCTTCGGGCAGCTTGGTTCCAGGCAGAAAGCGATGCGCGAGGGGGCCGCGGGCATCGAGCTGCGCCAAGGGCGCGCGCGAGCCCGCGGGGTTGACCGCATCGATGCCGTAGGAGAGCACAGCACCGCTCGCATCTCGCGGCACAAGCTGCAGTGTCGCGTCCACGATGCCTTGGCGCGGATCGCGGTCGCGCACGAACACCTCCGGGGCAAGGAGTGCGGGCAGAGGCTGTGGCGGAGCATCGGAGCCGGCGTCGAGCCCCGGCTCCAGGGACCGTATGCCGGGGGGCGTGGGCGGATCCCCCTCGAGAATGCACCCGTCGCGCCCCGTACACTGCGAAGAATCGAGGAAAGAGGACACGCAGGCACCACGCGCGTTGCACGTTTGGCCAGCGGCGCACGACACGCCGAGGCAGGCGCGATACAAACCAATCGGCACCGTTGCCGTTTTGGCCGAGGCGTAATCGAGGGTGCGCTCGGCGATAATGCACCCCGCAGGATCGCCGAAGCATGCCTGGGGCGGGCGGCCGATGGCGAGCACGGCGCGGATGGACAACCGGGCCTGGCTCTGCCCCGAAGGAGGCACCGCAATGAGACTCCCGATGACGCCGTCCGTGGACCAAGGACCAGTGCTAGAGCTGCTCGGCTCGGTGCTCGCGAAGGTCTGTGGGCGGCCCGCCCACAAGCCAACGAAGACGCCGTCTGCGCTTGGTACGTCGGTGAACAAGCGAATGCGCACTTGCGTCGGGTCGGCGCAAGACATCTGCCCCAACGCCAGCAGGGTCAACACAACCCAGACCAGTCGAAGGGCAACGCGCATGGAACAAAACGGTATCGCAGGGCAGCCGTTCGGCAAAACCTTCGGTCACGGCCGCCCCGCAACCGCCAGCCAAGTGTGAGTGGAACTGGCCGCGATCCTGCGACATCCCCGCCGTCAGTACTCCAACAGCGCCGTCGCAGCTCGATGCATGACGAGCTCTGCCAGGGTGCGTACGTTGGGGACGCCGTCACTCTCCTGTGCCTCTTCTTGCTCGGCGTTGCTGATGGATCCATCGTCCAGCTCTTCGGCGGTGAGCACGCCATCGAGATCGCGGTCCGCCTGCTCGAAGGACTCGAAGCGCGCGGGACCCAAGGGACTCGCGAACAACTTCTCTCCTCGAATCGTTGCGGGCGAGGTCACAAGTTCGTTGGCCCGTACGACCGAGGTGCCCTCGCGCTGGCGCCCGAAGCCCCCCCAGATGTAGAACACGAGGTTGATTCGAGTCGTTCGCGCCCCGCGGGTGCCCCGAGCGACGAGAAGCAAGTTCGGCTTCCAACGAGGTTCGCCTCGGATCGAGGATACGTCGGCACCCGTGGCGAAGCGTTGTTGCTCGTCGGCCAACAGGTCGAGTGTCGGCACTTCGGCCGTGCCTAGATCTCCCACTCCAAAGCGCGAGCCGAAGTAGAGCGCCACGGACCAAGACCCCACGGGAACCGCGCGCGCAAAAATCGTCGCCGATGTGGTTGAGGGGAAGATCAGTCCGTTGTCCTTCCCGGGGGCCGAGGTCGTCCGTGTGCCTTGACGAACCGAGACCCCCACGGACAGATCGACGACCAAACGCTCGATGGTAATGACGAAGCCATCCTCGGTCTGCAACGGTGCCCCCTTCGACGCTGGCGTTGCCGTGACGGTGTAGCCGATGGCACCTTTGGGCTCGGATTCGGCGCTGGTCGGGACGCAGGCGCAGAGCGTTGCGGCAAGCCAGAGCAGGCGAGAACGCACCGGAAGCCATGGTGCACGCGGTCGAGCAGCGGGCAAGCTCATCGTGCACCCTCTACCCCAATGCTGGGCAACACGACGGGGCCAAAGGTCTCTGCGCGACATTGGCCGTTTGCCTCGCACGATTGGCTGACGGTTTCCTTCGCGGCGGTCACGTTGAGGCCTTCGAACAAAAGCGAGATGTGTCCACCGTCCCCCCAAGACCAACGCTTCTCGACCCGGGCATCGAGCCGGAAGAAAGAAGGCAGGCGCTGCGCCGGCTTGCCCGTGCCAGCGTCTGCCGCCTGCGGCCACCCGGAGTAGAACACCGTGCGCGCGCTAGTAAACCAGCCCCACCCCAGCTCCACCGCGCTCGCCGCCTGGAACACATGCGTGCGGTCAAAAAGCGAGAGGGTGGCCGGGCGTCCAAGCGTCGAGGCGAGTTCACTACGCGACAACGTGTAGCTCAGCGTAGCGGACACGCGCTGCGTCAACTTGCGCTGAAGAAACGCCTCTAGGCCATATGCCTGCCCAGCGCCGTTGTTGCCCTCCGTAGACGAGAGATCGAAGTCGCCGGAGCGCTGCTGGAGCAAGTCGCGAAGGTTGAAGTAGCTGTGGTGAAAACCAACGACACGCCCAGTGAATGCGAGTGGCAACTTGACCTCGACGCCGCCGCTCTTCTGGTAGCCGTAGCTCAGGCCGCCCGGAAGACCTCGATAGCCGACGGCTGGCAACGGTATGGCGAATGCCGGTGGTTGCGGAGCCACGCCCATGGCAAAGACCAAATCTGCACGTTCGTGCACCCGAAGTTTGGCGGCAAGACGGGGGCTCGGCCCGAGGGCCACGCTGCCTGCGCTACTAAAGACGTCCGCGCGTGCCGTCGCCACCACTTCGACGACTTTCGTCGGTCGCCATAGAAGACTGGCCCATGCGCCGGAGCTCGTGTCTGTGCGCGGCGCGTACAGCGTGCGTGCGTCCTCGTAGTCGCGCGCCGACACCGCGTAGGGGCTTGGGATATCGCCTGCGTAGAGGTCCACGACGAGATCTCCACCCACCTCGAGTTCAGCTTGCGTGCTCAGTACTTCGCGATGACGTCCGCGCAGGCCGAGCATGTGGTTACGGGCGAAACGGCTCGCTTCGATGCGCGTGCGATCGAGGCCGAGAGTTGCCGCAATGCGGCTGTGGCTTTTGCTGCCACCATCGTGGTCGAGACGCAAGTCCAAGCGATGAAACTCCGAGGCAAAGCTCACTCGCTCGCGGCCGTTCTGCGTGTCTGACGCGTAGTCGTAGGCGCCGAAGGTAAAGGCCGTGAAGCGCAGGCGCTCGGTCAGGTCATAGACAAAGCGAGCGTTGTAGTCGCGGTACGAGATCGTGGCGTTGGGCGCGAGCAGCGAGATGAGCAGGCCCGTGTAGGAGTAGCGACCTCCGACAGCCACGTAGGCCCGCCCGTTGGCGAGAGGGGTTTCGACGAACGCGCCCGCATCGTACAGGCGCACAAGCCCTTCGCCCGTGATCTTGGAAGATGGCCCTTTGGTTTCTCCGGCAATCACTCCGCCGGTGTACCGGCCGAAACGCGCCGGAAAGGCCGCCGGGTGCAGTGTGACGTCCTGCACCAGCGCCGGCTGAATGACGCCGGGGCCGATGCCGAAGTGAAAGAGGTAGGGTACACGTACCTCGTCGACGAAGTATCCGACGGCCGATGGCGGCGCACCCCGCACATAGAAAAACGGAAGCCCCGACAGCGTTGGGATGACGCCGGGGAGAATCTCCACCGCCCGGAATGGGTCGCCGAAGGCCCCCGGCAAGAGTCGGACCTCGGTCTTCCCAAGGCGAAGCTCCGTCGCACTTTGTGTCTCGTAGCGTTCGCCGGTCACCGTGACTTCTTCGGGCACCTGCACCCTCGTGCGCTCGGGGCGCGCTTCGCCCGTTTGCGTGGGAACGCTCTCCTCCGCCGGCCCCCGCGGAGCGTCTTTCGTGCGAGGACGCGGAGGTGGCTGGAACTCCACCAGCACACGCACCTTGGCCCTGACAGGGGTGGTCCCGCGGGTGGCTGGCGTGAACCGGTAGCTGACGACAGCGTCCACGGCTGCGCGCTCGAAGGGCGACTCGCGGCCTTGCTCCGAGCCCACCGCGTGCGCGCTCTCCACGGTCCCGGTGGTCGACAGCGAGGCTTCCACCACCACTTCCACGGCGGTCTCGAGCTCCGCGCCCTCTGGGGGCATTGCAGGCTCTTTTGCGAACACGAGCCTCGGCGGCGTCAAGACCACGTCGTTCGCACCGACCTGTGCACTGCCGCGCGAAGGCAGGCTCAAGAGTACGCTCGCGCAGAGTGCCGTGCGCGCGGCAAACCTGAGGCCTCCAAAGACCACATGACCCCGGCGGAGCTTGTGCGCGAGGAGGGAGCCGATGACCCCAGGCATGTGAAGTACGCTTAGCCCCAAGGGGGGGCCGACGGAATCACAAAGCGCATGCCTCCCTGCGGTCCCATGCGCGCGGTGACCGGCAATTGCGCCGGTGGCAGCCGGCTTGGGCGTTTCGTGCTACCCCACTGTGGCTGCCCAGCAGTCGGAGGCCCAGCTGACACCTCGACGAAACCATGATCCAGCGGCCCCCGGAGCTATGTGCGTTGGCACCAGAATGCGAGCCTGCGGGGCCATCGCTCTTTCGTGCCTGGTGCTCGTTGCGTGCAAGCGCACGGGCAATTCGTCTCGAAACCCAGCGATCGCAACGCCAGCGGCACCAGTGTGGCGCATTACGCAAGAAGGTGGGCTGCCTCCGGCGTTGACTCGCGCGGCGGTGTCGTACGACGGCAGTCGCAAACAATGGCTCATGTTCGACGGCTTCTCGGTGCCAAGGGAAACCTGGCAGTCCGACGGCCTTCGCTGGCTACCTTACGACGGCAGAGCCCCAGATGCGCGCATTGTGCCGCCGGTGGTGGTCTATGACCACGCGCGCAAGAACCATGTCTTGTTCGGCGGCGACACAAGCACCAACGAGACATGGACTTGGAACGGCAAGTCTTGGCGCCCAGAGAACTCTAGGGCCGCGCCCATTGCGCGTATGGAGACTGCTGCAACGTATGACGTTGCTCGGGCCCAAGTGGTGCTCTTTGGGGGCAACCATTGCGAGCACGCTGGTGGGGAGAATGGCTCAAAACGCTGCGGACCTTCTGGCGACACGTGGGTCTGGGACGGCGGGCAGTGGGCGCAGCGTTTCGCAAAGGTGCAGCCTCGTGCTCGGGAGGGCCACACGATGGCCTACGACGCCAAACGCAAGCAGGTCGTCCTGTTCGGCGGCAAAGACCAAAGCGGCCAGCGATTGGCGGATACGTGGGTTTGGGACGGCGAAACGTGGGCCGAGCGAACGCCGCCAAACTCGCCGCCGGCGCGGGAACACCAGGGCATGGCCTACGACGAGGCGCGCGAGCAGCTCGTGATGTTTGGCGGATACTGGTGGCGAGATGGCCGCGATGGCAGGCTGCAAGATACATGGGAATGGGATGGCGCAGTGTGGAGCCTGCGCGCGCCCGCAGTGAAGCCTCCAGCGAGATCGGAGCACACGCTCGCGTACGATGCGGAACGACGGCTCGTTCTGCTCATCGGAGGACAAGGTGTAGGAGACGTGCAGGAGCGGGCTCTGCAAGACCAATGGGCGTGGAACGGTACGGAATGGTCCGACGTGAGTGCGAAGCAGTCCCCTATGCAGACCACGGGCCATTCGCTCGCTTACGACAGCGATCATCACGAGACCGTATTGTTTGGCGGCAGCGGCGCGGCGTGGGTGTCGAACGAAACCTGGACGTGGGACGGCGCCCGATGGACCAAGAAACAAGTTGGCGTCGCGCCGGAGGCGCGGGTTGGTGCACAGCTCGTTCATGACCCCGAGCGGCACCGCGTTGTGCTCTGGGGAGGCCGTGGACAGATGGGCCTACTCACGGATACGTGGCTCTGGGATGGCACCGCCTGGACCAAAGCCGCAGACGCTCCCGTGTCGTCCGCACTTCCACCGGTGTTCGACTTCGTGCGGCGTCGGATCGTGTTCGGAGATCCGAAGTCCGCACGCATGTGGTCTTGGGATGGTTCGAACTGGGTTGCTACGGCCGTCTCGACAATGCCGCCAAACCTCGATGGCGCCGCGGCTGCATTCGATGCGGCGCGCGGCCAAATCGTGCTGTTTGGCGGGAGCGATCAGGCTGGCTGCGGCCCCATCCCGCATATCGGAACTCGGCACGTTTGCGCTGGGTGCAAGTGCGGGGTCCTCAACGACCTGTGGACCTTTGACGGTGCCACCTGGACGCGCGTGCGTGCGAACGGCGAGTGGCCCCAGGAGCGCCTGGATCACACCATGGTCTACGACTCGAGGCGCAAAGTGGTCGTGCTGACCGGAGGCTCTGCTGCACGCGCCAATGCAGGCGTAGCCAGCGATGCGGCAGAGACCTGGGAATGGGACGGCAAGTCATGGCATCGTGCGACCGGCGCCGGACCAAGGTTGCGCGGTCAAGGTCACGCGATGGTCTACGACGAGACACGTGGGCAGATCATGCTCTTTGGCGGTGCAGACAGCCGCGGAGAAACGTGGGCCTACTGATCTGGGCCCTGTCCCCGGCGAGTGCTCGTGCACTCCTGTGATCCCGCGTAGCGGCACAGGCACCATCGGCTCCAAACATGGGGCCCGATGCGGGGCTACAGCGCGACGGGGGCTTCGCTCGCGTTCCAGAGTTCGGCCATGGGGACTCCGGCGCCTTCGGCTGTGTCCCGGCGCAAGCCCAGCACGACGCGCAGCGTGGGTGCAACGTCTGCCAGATGCCGCTTCTGGGGTGACCGCACCATCCCTCGGGCCGCAATGCGGGGACCTGCGGCGACCAGCCACACCCGGGCCGACTCCGGCGCAAAGCCCCCGTGACTTTCGAAGTCGCGCGCGCGACCATGATCGGGCACCACGATGACATGGGTGCGGCGTCCTCGTTCGCTCGCCCGGAGCATCGCCTGCAGGCGCCCCAGCACATCATCGGCCTGTCGCAGCGCCGCCAAGTAGCGCGGATAGTCGTGGTGGTGGGCGTACTCGTCGGTGTCGCCAAGGCCCAGATAGAACACGTCGGGTTGCGCGGTTTCGAAGTAGCGAAGCGCCTCGGTCGCCGTCAGGCTATCGGGGCGCGATTCGCCGGAGCCAAGCACCTTGGGGGCGAACGGGTTGAGGCCGCGCCCACAGTCGACCTTGAAGGTACCTTGCCGGAAGGTTACGGCCCTGGAGATGCGCTCCCAAGACGCAAACGCTGCAACCCTTGCCCCCTGATCGTGCGCTTCATCCAGCAACGTGGGCACGTGTGTCTGTGGGCAGTCGTTGGAGGTGCACCACGGGCTCGGGCGTCCGCCGAGCAGCTCGTTGTACCCGGGCAACGAGATGTAGTTGGGGCCAGACGCTGCGATCTCGCCGTAGCCAGGCGCGCCCACGAAGGCCCCGTGCTCTTGCCCCAGCGCGTAAAGATTGGGCAGCAATGCAGCGGCGGCCACCGGCGGCGCCTTCGACAGCGTCGCGTCCGTGCCCTCGAATACTTCCTGCCAGCGGACCCCGTCGAGGGTGACGATGACCACTGGATCGGGTGGCGCCGCGGGCTGTCCTGGTGCTTCGGGCGCTGGCATGGGCGACGGACCTCTAGGGTTGGGTCCGTCGGCCATGCGCCGTCCGTCGGCGCACCCCATGCTCAAGCCCAGCCCCAACAGCGCAGCGACAAGTGCCGGGTGCCTCATGTATGCATGATGCACGGGCATCGTGACGAGGGTGCGTCGCCGACGGAAACAACGCGGGGACTCTGTGTGGCCGGGGTGTTACAGGGGCCGCACGGTTGTGCACCAGAGGTGTGGGGGGAAGGGGGATGGGGCCAGGAGGGCGGGGCTCCGAGGCAGTGAGAGCGGGCACGGGCACGGGGGGAGGGAACCGTTACTTCTTGGTGCAGTAGGTGCCCAAGGAAGACGTGCCCACCAGGTACTCGATGCACTGGTACCCACTCTGGCAGTCGGCGTCTTTGCTGCAGGTCTTCTTCTTATCGATGCACACGTTGCTCAGGCAGGTGAGCGAGCTTTCGCACGGTCCGTCAGTGGATTTGCACATCAGGGCGGAGCTGTCGTCGCAGGCGCACTTGGCGCCCTCTTTGAGCAAAGGCTTGCTGCCGCCAGACGAAGACGATGATGACGCGCCGCCGGACGAGGTGTTGCCGGAGCTGCTGCTAGGGCTACCCGAGGAGCTGGTGCCGTCGTCTTTCTTTGCGCAGGCCTCCATGGCGGCGTCGTCGCAGTTCTTCTGCTCGGCGCAGGCAAGCACCTCGCTGCCGTTGCTCTGGGCGCACAGCTCGGCGCACTCGATGGAGATGCCACACTTCTTGCCGAGGGCGCTGCAGCGCTCGGGGCAGGGCAGGCTCGACGCGCCGGAGCCCGATGAGGACGACGCCGCGTTGCTTGGAGAGCCCTCGGTGGACGTTGTGCCCACGGAGCAAGCGATGACCGAGAGGGAAGCCGCAGCGAGGACCCACACCGAAAACGAACGAACCATAAACGTTTGAACCTCCATGATGAGTGGAGGGTGAGCACACTGTGTGCCACAGCGAAAACGCGCAAAATAGCTGCGGATCTACCGTGGTCGCCCCGCCGGCCGTCCACGGTGTGTACGTTCGCTGTACAGGCCCGGGGGGCCGCTCAGGCGCCGAACAGGCCCTTGCGTTGCGCGCGGTCGAAGCGTCGCCGCAGATCTCCGTAGTTGCCCTCGACTCGGGGCGTGAACTCGTCGGCGTTGAACACCGTTCGGAGCATGGCCTGCACCTCGGGCTCTTTGCCGGCGTGAACGAAGGCCTCTTCGAGCTTCTTGAGTGTGACGCCATCGATGCTGGCGGCGGCGCACACCACGTCCGTGGGTACCTCGCCAAAGCGAGCCAGTACCCGCACCTTGGCGCCGGGCACGGTGCCCCAGCCGCCGGACTCGGGATCGCCGGTGCCGTCGAAGCGCGCAAAGGTGCCCGCCACGTCTGCCGCACCCTCCGTGAGCGCCGTGATGCACGAGCGATGCGAACCGCAGAACGTCTCGGAGCGGAACAACTTGCGCGGGTCGTAGCCTCGCTCGCTGAGCTCCAGGCGCGGCACGACGAAGCCCGTGGCGCTCCACGGGTCGACCCAGGCCGCACGCACCCGCGCCAAGTCTGCTTCGGTCTTGAGCGGAGAGTCTTCGGGCACCACCAGCACGGCCTCGAAGGTGCCTTTGCCGTTGCGTCGCGCGCTGACCAGCGGCACCGCGGCCCGAGGGTCGGTTCGGATATGCACAAGCGGCGGTACCCACGCGAGCTGCACGACGCGCCCTTCGAGGGCCTCGGCCAGTTCTTCGTAGCTGCGCAGCGGGTGCGGCGTGATCTCTTGCCCCGAGCGCTTGCCGAGCCAAGTGACAAACTCTTCGAAGGCAGTGGTGAGCTCTGCGCGGTCGCCCTGCGGAAGCAGCCCAAAGTGAAGCGCCATGTGCAAAGTGTATCGCAAGCCAGCGGGCGCCACCTACTGTCTGTGCTGGTGGCTACGGGCAATCGATCCCCGCGCCGGGGCTCCAACATGGGCAGCTGCCCAGGCGACCTTCGGCGGTTACGGTGACTTTGTGAGGTCCGAGTTTGCACCAACGCCCAGAGGCGGGCTCGAGAACGTGGTCCACGTCGCTGTCCGCGGGCGAGCGCGTGTGCGCCGGCACTTCGTAGGGACCATGGTCGTCATCCCACACCTGCACCGCGGCGCTGCTGTCGTTGATGAGCTCGCCGTTGAGCGGCCAGGGCCAGTGGCCGAGCGCTCGCTTCTTGAGCAAGAAGGCAATGAACAGCGCGGCGGAAAGAACGCCGAGGCCCAGGGCCAGACGGGCGGCGATCCGCGACAGTTTGGGGCTAGCGTTGTTCACGGCCACTGGATGGGTACGTCAGATGGCCCCCTTTCGCCAGAGCCGTGCGCGGCGCCGAAACCGGCCGTGCGCCGCCTCCGGCGTAGGACGTCAGGGGGCGGGCGGTTCGCTCGCGAAGGGGCAGTCTTGGTGCCGCTCCTCCGACGAGCACGAAGGAGCACTCGTTGACCTCTCGGGTCGCCGATGCCATGGTGCCCCGACGATGCTCGACCCGGTGACGCTCGACCAGCTGCGCGTGCTGGCCACGGTGGCCAGCGAAGGTAGCTTCTCCGCCGCGGCCCGGAGGCTGCGGCGCGTGCAGTCGGCCATCAGCACACAGATGGCGAACCTCGAGTCGCAGCTCGATGTGGTGATCTGGGACCGGTCGACCAAGATCCCGTCGCTGACGCCCGCGGGGCAGGCGCTATTGGCTTCGGCGCAACGCGTGCTGGCCGAGGTCGACGACCTGCGCACGCTCGCATCGAGCGTCGGGGCCGGGCTCGAGCCGCAGGTCTCCCTTTGTGTCGACGCACTGTTTCCGCTCGATGCGCTCTTGGCCATCTGCACGGACTTCGCAGCAGCATTTCCGCAGGTCGACCTGCGCATCGACACCCAGGTCATGTCCGCCGTGGCCGAGCGCGTGCTGCGTGGCGCGGCCACCCTCGGGGTTGCGGGGCCCATGGGGGCATTGCCCGGCCTCGAGCGTCGTGCCCTGGCCGTCGTGCGCATGGTGCCGGTGGTTGCCCCGGGGCATCCGCTGGCTGCAGTGCGTGGCATCGTCAGCAACAAACACCTGCGAAGCGCCGTGCAAATCGTGTTGTCCGAGCGCCTCGACGAGGGCGCGCCGGACCAAGGTGTCCTGTCTCCGCGCACCTGGCGCGTGGGCGAGCTCCACACCAAACACGAGATGCTTCGGGCGGGCCTGGGCTGGGGCAATCTCCCGGCGCACTTGGTGGCCGCGGACCTCGCGTCCGGACGCCTTGTGGCCATCAAGCCCGAGAGCTATGGGCGCCTGGCGCTCGACCTGCACCTGTTCCTGGTCTACCGCGCCGATACGACGTTGGGGCCCGCGCACCGCTGGATCATCGAGCGGCTCGAGGGCGGATGCGCCAAGACCACTCCGGGCGTCCGGAAGCCATCTCGAAAATAGATAGTAAATATCTAATTTCTATCGATTCCGTGGATGCATCCTTTGCATTAGTTTGCTTGTCCAGGAGATACGCACATGGCCTCGTACAGCATCGACACCACCCACTCGGAAGTCACCTTCACGGTTCGGCACATGATGTTCGCCAAAGTCCGTGGTCA
>JBIKNA010000456.1:0-5823 GCA_044358965.1 Polyangiaceae bacterium | reverse complement strand
GTGGCTTGGCTCGCGGGATCTCGCGCGACGGCGATGCCGGGATTGACCACCGCAGGCCCCAGCGCACGCCAGGCGCGAAGCAGCTCTTGGGCGCTCTTCCAGCGGTCTTTGGGGTTCTTGGCCAGCGCCTTGACGAGCAGCGACTCGAGACCGGCCGGAATGGGCACCTGATGAAGCTCCGAGACGCGCCGGGCCGTGCGCTCGAGCTTGGCGGCGATGAGCGCCACTTGCCCCTGCGCGTCGTAGGCCAGGTGGTCGGTGACCATCTCGAAGATGATCATGCCGAAGCTGTAGAGATCGGCCCGCTCGTCGACCTTGGAGGCCTGGCGGATTTGCTCGGGCGCCATGTAGGCGATGGTGCCGATGGCCTCGCCGGTCTCGGTGAGGTGCTCGGTGTCGAACGCATCGATTTTGCAGACGCCAAAGTCCAAGATCTTGGCGCGCTCGCGGCCATCGGCCCCCGTGGTCAGGAACACGTTGCCGGGCTTGAGATCCCGATGGATGACCCCTGCGGTGTGCGCGTCGATGAGGCCATGCAGGATGTCTTGGCCAAAGCGGTGGACCTCGTCCCACGAAAGCACGCCGCGCAAACGCATGCGGGAGCTCAGCGGCTCGCCGTACAGCCGCTCCATGGCGATGAACACCTCGCCGTCGAGTGTGCAATCGACGTCGAGCAGCTTGGGCGCAAAGTCGCTCTGCACCCGACGCACGGCCTCGGCCTCGCGGCGCAGGCGCCCGATGAGCGTGTCGCCCAGCACCACGCGGTTCATGACCTTGATGGCCACGTCATCGCCGGAGCGCAGGTCCGTCGCCGCGTACACCTCTCCCATGCCGCCTTTGCCGATGATCGACTTGAGGCAGTAGACGTCCTTCAGGATCGTCCCGGTGGAGAGCGCCACGTTTGTTCAGGCAGTGTAGCACGGCCCGCGGGTGCCACAGTCGACGCACCGAAGCCCCCGGGCAAACGGCAGGAATACGGGCAATTTCAGGCGGTGGGCGACGCTGCGCGCAGGTCTCGCTTGAGCACCTTGCCCGTGGCGTTGCGCGGCAGCGCCGTCATGACCACGTATTGCCGAGGCTGCTTCGGCCCGGCGAGCCGCTCTTTGGCGAAACGTCGGAGTTCATCGAGGGCCTCGGGTTCGCGCAGCACCACGAAGGCTGTGACGCGCTCGCCCCACTCTGGGTCCGAAACGCCCACCACGGCGACTTCGACCACGTGCGGGTGCTCCTCGAGCACACCTTCCACCTCGGCGGGGTACACGTTGACGCCGCCGGAGATGATCATGTCGCGCTTGCGCCCTTCGATGAAGTAGCGCCCGGCCGCATCGACCCGCGCCAAATCGCCCACGGAGAAGTACCCCTCGCGCTGGCTGGCCGCCGTGGCGCTTGCGTCGTTGTGGTACCCCGCGACCATCATGTCGTTTTTGACGAAGAGCTCCCCGACCTCGCCAACAGGCAACACGCTGCCGTCGTCGCCCAGCAGCCGAATGGAGTTGCCGGGGATGGGGCGCCCGATGGTGCCGGGGGCAGCCCGCAGGTCTTGGGGGTTGGCCAGGGTGACGAACCCCGTCTCCGTGGCGCCGTAGAAGTTGAACAGCACATCGCCAAAGGTGTCCATGAAGGCCAGGGCCACCGGCGCGGGCAGCGGAGCGCCGCCACTGAACACCACCCGCAACGAGCCCGTGTCGAACTGCGCACGCACCTCGGAGGGCAACGACAACACGCGGTGGAGCATGGTGGGCACCACTGCCGAGGTCGTGACGTGGTGCTTTTGGACGAGGGCCAGGTACGCCTCGGGCTTGAAGTCGTCCATGAGCACGACGGTGTTGCCCAAGATGTGCGAGATGGTCAGAAAGCCGAAGGCCGTGGAGTGGTACAGCGGGCACGCCACAAGGTGCACGTCCGAAGCCCGCAAGGGGGTCTGATCGATGAGGTTGAACACAGCGCCCAGCGCGCTCTTTGGGAACTTGCGCACCGCGCCCTTGGGCTTGCCCGTGGTGCCCGAGGTGTAGATCACCACTGCCGCGTCGTCGTTGGCCGCTTCGGCGCGCGACGACTTGGGCGCACGAGGGCCTTGGTACAGCGCAAACAGTGGACGCGCCCCCGCGGGCGGGGCGTCGCCGGTGGAGAACACCAGCGACAACAGGTCTGGCCGGGTGCGCGTGAGGGCCTGCACCATGCGGGGCACGGCATCGGCGTCGCAAACGACGAGACGCGCGCCGGAGTGCTCGGCAAGGAAGGCAAGCTCGTCGGCCGTTGAGCGATACGACACGGTGACGGCCGCCACGCCCATGCGGCTGGCGGCAATGCCCAGCTCCACGAGCTCGATGGAGTTGTGCATGGCGAGCAACATGGAGCTGCCGCGGGCGAGCCCCAGGGCCCGTAGCGATGCGACCAAGGTGTCGACGCGCGCGTCGAGATCCGCAAACGACACGCGCCGCTGACCGTGAATCAGCGCGGCCTTGTGCGGGTGGTTCTTGGCGTGCAGCTGGTAGATCTGTGACGGGTTCTGCGCGCCCGCCCGGTGGATGCGCACAAGCTCGAGCGCCCCTTGGGCCGACGTGGACCAGACGAGCCCCGCAGAGCGCGCCACGCGCGCAGCCACGCGGGCACGCTGGGCAAACGACATGAACTCCTGGGCGGCAACACGAAGACCGCGCGCGGCCCCTGCCTGCGCTTCTTGCCCAGTGCCCACGTTGCCCTTTGCTCCTGACGGCGATCCTGACATGTGAGGGTGTCGCGCGCGCGGTACGACAAATCGAGCGCGAGGCCTGTGAGTATACGTTGAAGGACAAATCTTAATCGGCCTATCGTGGGAAGTTCATGCTTGGATCCCGGCGAGCATCTGCTTCCAACACGCGCCCGCAGCCGGGCCGCGCCGATGGGTGCCCGGGCCCGAGTGGGGCGCAAAACGCGCGCTGGATCGCTGGTGCCCCGGGGGGTTCTTCGGCCACCACGCAAGTCTCTTTTGCCCCGGGCCATCCGTCGGACAACAGTCGGCATTTGGCCGGTTCCAAGGTCAAACTAGACTTGGCGGAGACACGTGCGGCACGGTACGAGGCTTGCGTCTTGGCCCCTACCATGCGCTCCAATCTCCGCATCGCCCTGCTCGGCAGCGCCCTCGCGGCCCTCACGACCCTGGGCGGTTGCGCGGCCCCGGCCGGCCCGGCCGACGATGTTCGGGCCCGCGCTGCCGAGGGTCAGGTGCAAAGCCGCATCGTTGGCGGCGAGCAGGCCAACGCGGCCAGTGACTCGGTCATTCGCTTCGTTCGCAACGGGGAGACCTGGTGCACGGGCACGCTGATCGCCCCGAACTTGGTGCTCACCGCCCGGCATTGCGTCTCCAACTTGGACGAGCAATCGCAAGACCCCTGCGGCAAACTGCTGAGCGATCTCGATCCCGCCTCGTTCGGCGTGACCACGGGCGTCACGCCCACGACCAGCGTGGCCACGGGCGCCAAGATCTTCCACGACGGCGCCGGCAACCTTTGTGGCCACGACATCGCGCTCGTGATGCTCGATCGCGCAGTGCCCAACGCCAAGCTGTCGGCGCCTCGGCTGTCCAACGCCAAAAAGGGCGAGCCCGGCGTGGCCGTGGGCTACGGCGAAGACGGCCGCGGGCAGACACCGGCCTCTCGCTTCCAGCGCGGCAACCTTCAGGTCATCGCCGTGGGCCCCGTCAGCTCGGCCTACAAGCCCCAGTCGGGCAACTCCATCAACTACACCGTGCCGCAAGGCGAGTTTGCAACGGGCGAGTCCACTTGTTTTGGCGACAGCGGCGGCCCGCTGTTCGACAGCGCGGGCCGCGTCTTTGGTGTCACGTCCCGCGGCATCGACGACAGCTGCATCGACCGACCGTCGATCTTCACCACCGTGTCGCAGCACGAGGGCCTCATCCGCAGTTCGATGATGGCCGCCGGGTACCCGCTCGAAGCCGCGCCCGGCGATCCCGCAAGCGATCCCAGCAGCACCTCTTCCACGGCCGACGAAAACGACACCACCGACGGCGATCCGGCCGACGACGAGGACGACGGCACCAGCAGCTCTTCGGGCAAGTCCGCCAAGAAGAAAGCCATCACGGCGGCAGCGCCGCAGGCCGGCTGCAGCGCTGCGCCCGCGCCAACGCAAGGCTCTCTGCCCACGCTCTCCACCGTCGCGCTCGGCCTCGGGCTGTGCGCCATGCTCCTTCGGCGCCGGAAGTCGTGAGCGCCCTCCAGAAGATCGGTATCGCGGTCTTCACGGCAGCACTGGCCAGTGCCTGCAGCAGCAGCGAGCAAGAGGCCGTGGGAACCACCCGGCAGGCCATCGTGCGTGGCGAGCCCTCTACCGAGGCCGAAGATGCCGTGGTGGTGTTGGCTGCCGACAACGACGTGGTGTGCACCGGGACGCTCATCGCCCCCAACGCCGTGCTGACCGCGCGGCACTGCTTTACGGAGCTCGAAACGTTGGTGGGGCCGTGCACGGGCAAGTTCACGCCAGTGCAAACGCACGTGTTCCTGAAGGTCGTCGTCGGCAAACAGCCAGACCTCACCAAACACGTCGCCAAGGCGGCGCGGGTGATCTCCAGCGGCAACGCGGTGCTCTGCGGCCACGATCTGGCTGTGCTGATGCTCGATGGGCCCGTGCCAGATGCCAAGCTGGCCAAGGTTCGCATCACGGCCCCCAAGGTCGACGAAGCGGCCCGGGTGGTGGGCTACGGCGTCGACGAAAACGAAAAGGTGCAAGGCAGACGGGCCCGCAACACGAAGGTGGAGCTCTTGGGCCCCTTGCGCCCGGTGTTCAAGGGCGCCTCTGGCGACACCATTTACTTCATCGACGAGCGCGAGTTCAGCACCGGCGAGGGCGCCTGCGGCGGCGACAGCGGCGGCCCGGTGTTCGACGGCAAGGGCCAGGTGATGGGCGTCGTTTCGCGAGCCGTCAACGGCGTCTGCAACGGAGCGCCCGTCGTCAACGTGTCCACCGCCGCCCATACCGATGTGCTGCGGCAAGCGCTGGAACAGGCCGGCCTCGACCCGAACCAGGTCCTCAGCACCGAAGAGCCCCAAACCACCGAAGACAAGGGCTGCGCCCAGGCGCCACGGGGAGCCTCCAGCAACAGCGCACTGATGGCCATGGGCGCGTTGGCCTTGTTGGCCCTCGGGCGACGGCGTCGAAGCAAGCAGCGCTGAGGGCCGCGAAATTGGTCTGCGCGCGGCCCCCTTCCCTTTGCTATGCCTAGAGCATGCGAACGCTGCCCATCGCGGGACGTGCAACGGCCGGACACATCGACCCTTCATTGGACCTCGAAGCCGAGATCACGCGCCTGAAAAAAGAGCGCAACGCCGTGCTGTTGGCCCACTACTACCAAGACGGCGAGATCCAAGACGTCGCCGACTTCATCGGCGATTCGCTGCAGCTCGCGCAGGCCGCAGCCAAGACCAACGCCGACGTGATCTGCTTTGCGGGCGTGCACTTCATGGCCGAAACGGCCAAGGTACTGAACCCCAACAAGACGGTAGTGGTGCCCGACATGAGCGCCGGCTGCTCGCTTGCCGATGGTTGCCCCGCCGACAAGTTCGCCGCGTGGAAGGCTGCGCACCCCGGCGCCGTGGCCGTCAGCTACATCAACTGCTCCGCCGAGGTAAAAGCGCTCAGCGACTACATCGTCACATCGAGCAACGCCGAGAAAATCGTGGCGCAGATCCCCAAAGACACAACGGTGTTGTTTGGGCCCGACAAGAACCTTGGCGCCTACTTGGCCAAGAAGCTCGGCCGGCCCATGCGGCTCTGGCAAGGCACCTGTATCGTCCACGACACGTTCAGCGAGCGGAAACTGCTGGGGCT
>JBIKNA010000455.1:0-5824 GCA_044358965.1 Polyangiaceae bacterium | reverse complement strand
GCAGCGTGGCCATCAAGGTCCTGCACGCACACGAGAGCACCCCCGAGGCATTGGTCCGTTTCGAACGAGAGGCCCGGGCCACGGGATCGCTCGGGCACCCACACATCGTACAGGTCACAGACTTCCAGTCGAACCCGGTGCCCTTCTTGGTCATGGAACTGCTGCCAGGCAAGTCCCTTGCCGAGGTGCTCCAGGTCGAGACGCGTCTTGCGGTGCCCCGCGCCGTGCGGCTGATGGTACAGGCGCTCGCCGCGCTTGCCGCCACGCACCGCATTGGCGTGGTGCATCGCGACATCAAGCCAGCGAACCTGATGCTCGTTCCCACGGCCACGGGCGAAGAGAACCTGAAGGTGCTCGACTTTGGAGTGGCCAAAGAGCTCGCTGCCGGAGGCACCTACGCCACGGCGTCGGGCCAAGTGTTGGGCACGCTTGGGTACATGGCGCCAGAGCAAGCGTTGGGCACTGGCGTCGGCCCCCGCACCGACGTGTACTCGGTGGCGACGGTGCTCTATCGCGCCCTGTCTGGCGACCGCCCCTATGGCGAGGCGCGCGGCGCCGATCTGGTGCGGCTGCTCGTGACGAATGTCCCGTTTGCGCCACTTGGCCGGCGTGCTCCGCACGTACCCGCTGTCCTGTGCCAACTGGTCGACCGCGCCTTGGCTACGGACCCATTGCTGCGACCCCCAAGTGCCGAGGCCTTTGCCGCCGAGCTTGCGCAGAGCATTGGCATGCCGGTCCCGCCTTGGGCGCAAGGGGCGGCACCTTCGCAGCCGCGTCTTGCTCCGATGCCACCGTCGTCGGCGCCACAGCTAAGCATGCGCCCACCGGCGCAGCTGCCCCTGCCGCCCACGCAAAGCCAAACCCTGGCAGCGCCGACGCCGGCGCGAAACGGGGGCCTCAACCCCGCGATCCTTGTTGGCGGCGCCGTGCTGGGCACGCTGCTCGTTGTGGGGCTCGCCGCGGCCGGGTACGTGCTTTATGCGCGCCACGCCAGCCAGCCCGCGCCCGTTAGCAGCACGAGTGCTCGTCCGGGACCAAGTGCGCCGGACCCTGCGCCGTCTGCTGCTGCCGCCGTCGCGAGTTCGGATAGCGCCCTTAGCCCATCCCTTCCGGCCGATGCCTCCACTGCGCCGCGGGCTATGCCCGCCACGAGCGCCGCCCCGGCGCGCTCGGCAAAGGCCGCGCCGTCTGCCAGTGCATCGTCTTCGGCCCAACCAGCATCCTCCTCGGCGCAACCTTCGGGCATGTCGAGAAGCTGCTTGTGTCGCGACACGACGGGGAACGCCATGTGCCTCTTCTCCAAGGGCCTAGGCTGCACTTGCTTCTCTGGTGGGCAATTCGTGTGCTCGGCGGCCATTCCCGGCAGCGGTTGCATTGCCGTGTCTGCGCGCGACCAGGTGCCGGGCGGCGCCTGCGGTGGACGCAGCAAGACAGGGGCGCCGCTTCAGGGCTCCTGGATCTGCAATGCCTGCAACCCCAACATCGACATCTACGGCCCCGGTGTGCATGGCGCTCCGTGCAAAGGTTTCCATCGCAATTCGGGTGCGCCCACGCCTGGCAAGTTCGATTGTAAGTTCTCCGAGAACTGATCGCGGCGTGATGTTCCTCAACTCGTGCGCTAGGGGGCGCTTAGGGCTGTGCTCGCTGGCTCGCGCACAACGGAGCGCGAAGCCATCGATGCAGCGCTCTACGCTCCGCGGAGCGCCGATCTGTCGCGCCCGCTGGCATCAAGGAGTGCGACGAATCTAAGGAATCTTCCGACGCAGCACGGACGGCTCGGGGGCGGCGGGAATGGTCGACTGCTGGCGAAGCCCGAGCAACCCTGCGGTGGTGCAAGCCGGGGCAACGGAGGGCGAACACGACGCGCGCCGGACGCCAGACTCGCGGAGGAGCTCTTCTTCGGCCTCGAAGGTGCTGAGAAGGCCGAGCAGCTCGCTCGTCAAGCTCGCGTGGTCGCGACCTTCGCTTTGGCACACCACGTCGACCAGGGGCGAAGACACGTCCATCCGTTTGCGGGACGGCACGGGGACCGTCAGGCACTCGCGGCGGGGCAAGGAGGGTGGAGGGGGAATGCGCACGGGCAAGACTCTACCTCATGACGACCCAGGAATCCCGCCCCCTCGACCGTTTGGCGACCCAGTTGAGACCGCCGCGTATACGAACGGATTTGTGTGCCTTTGCCGCTCCTTTGGAGCCCGAGGGCACACATCGTGTGCACTACCTCGCGTCAGACATCGACTCGCTCGTTGCTTGATCGTGAACGAACCAGACCGTCGCAACGAAGGTTCCCGCAAGTGCGGCCCCTGCAATGACGACACCCGTTGCAAGGGTCATCGCCCGCATCGTGTTGCGAATCCAAGTTGTCTTTCGCATGTTCGACCCTACGCCTCTCGTGTGGTTGGCCGTTCTGGCCACACAGGCTTGCAGCAGAACCCGTGCCATCGTGAAGGCGGCCTCAATGGGGCGTTTCTTCGGTGTTTCGCGTGGGCTGGGGCTGTGGGAATTTGCAGCACTGCCGCGAACTGCCACACACGTTGCCTTGGCCCGCTATCGGCCGCTGTTGGGGTCGGCCGTCTTCTGGGGTGGGTCGCGGCGCAACAATGAGCTCACCATCCGCTTCAGGGTAGCGGCCAAGGTTCCGTCGTCGAGTTGGGTCCGGAGTTCGAGCGGTGCCACGTGGATGGCGCCGAGCACCGCCCAGATGGCCACGCGTACGCGGGTCTGCACCTCGGCGTGCGGCAGCGAGGGATCGTACGCTGCGAGGCGCGCCTCGAAGATGGCGGCAACAGCGTTGACCACGCGGGCCCGCATGACGGCGTCGCCCACAAACGTCGTCTCGCGAAACCACTTGTCGAAATAGTCGGCGCGGCGGCCCACGTAGTCGACCAACGCGTCGATCGAGGCACTCAGCAGCGGGAACTCGTCGTTGGGGTTGGTATGCCCGGCGGCCTCGACCACGTGTTGGGCGACGGCGCGCCAGTTTCGCTCGGCGAGGGCGCTCACCACGGCTTCTTTACCAGAGAAGTACTTGTACAGCGTGGCCTTGGCGACCCCCGTCTCTCGGGCCAAGGCCTCCATGGTCATGCCCGAGAAGCCCTCGCGTTCGAGCAGACGTTCCGCGGCCACAAGCACGTCTTCGTGTGTCTGTTCGTTTCGGGGCTGCGGCCGGCGACCACGGGGGCGCATTCGTTCGCCGATGATGCGCGGGGCGCGCGGGGAACGCAAATGCGCAAGCTCCCTGGATCGCGGGCTACCCGTCCTGCGTTCGCCCGGCGTTCAGCAAAATGGAGAGGCTAAGTTCCAGAAACGAAAGGGTGATTTTGTGGGGCGCGGAGCGCGCGTATACCCACTGTCCCCTCTCGCAGGCGCGCGGCCTTCGGGCGCGTCATTGTGCACCGAAGGAGGTGGCGCATGGTCGAGCGCGGGCTGCCAAAGGGGCGGGTGCGAGGCGCGTCGTTTACCGAGTTGCTCGTGCTGGTCTCCGTTGTGGCGCTCGCGGGCATTGGCGCACTGCGCAAGTACGCTGTTCGAGTTGACGACGCGGCCACGAAGCAGGGCCAGCGGGTCGCTGCGATGCAAGGTGCGGGCGCTGCATCCCAGATGCCGTCGGAATTGAAGGGAGCGGGAGCGGGAGCGGGAGCGGGAGCGGGAGCGGGTGCGGGAGCGGGAGCGGGAGCGGGGGCGGGAGCGGGAGCGGGTGCGGGTGCGGGAGCGGGTGCGGGTGCGGGTGCGGGTGCGGGTGCGGGAGGAGTGTCGGCGACGGTGCCAGCGTCGCTCAAGATGCCCGCGGGGCAGAGTCCGATTCTGGCGCAGGTGGGGGTTCCCAAGGGGCCCGGGGGAATGATCGGCGCTGGCAATCCTGGCGAGGCCGTCGTCGAAGGAGTCCGGATGGGGGTGTCGGAGCGCGCAAATGGCGCCTCGATGGGGGACTCCCTTGGTGCAGGGATACTTGGTGGCGCCTCGACGCTCGCCACGGGCGTCAACGCCTTCGAAGGCTTGAGCATGGAGTCGAGGCGAAGGGAGCGCATTGCCGAGGGAAGGTTCCGAGGGCGCTACTACGATCCGAAGACCGGTCTTGTGTACACCCTGCGTGGTGATGCCGTGGACATCAACAACAAGATGCAAGCGCCCTCGGGGTGGCTTTCACCGCAGGGCACGATCTTCAACTGGGCCACGGGCGTTTCGGACGAGCAGGCCGTCTACAAGCCCAAGGCGAAAGCGGCGCCGAAGCCCTAAGGCATCGGCCGTCGGCGCTCGCATCACGGACGCAAGTGGCGATGGCGCGTTACTTGAAACTCGCGAGGTCGCCGGCGGCCTTGGCGAGCATGGTGCCCGACGACTTGGCCAGCTTGACGCTGCGGCCCATGCCGTCCTTGACGGTGCCAATGTTGGCGACGATCTTCGGATTGGCCACGTTGCCCGGGGCGCCAGCGATGAGCGCCTCGCCGGAAGCAACCAGCTTGGCCACGCGCGCCTGGGCATCGGGCAGCAGCTTGGCCAACACCTTGGACATCTGCTCCAGCGCCTTCAGTTCGGCAATCTGGCTGGCGGGGGCCTTGCCAGCCAAAGCCTTGTCGACCGCCGCCTTGAAGTCGGGGCCCGGGTCCACTTTGGTGCCCAGGATCTTGGACGAGATGCGCTTCATGTTCGCGACAGTTTGTGTGGCCTGGTACACGAGCGCGTGCAGCTCTTCGACGTTCTTGAAGAACGCATCAAAGTCCGCGACGCCCAGGCGAGCGTATTGGAAGGGCAGCGCCTTCCCGGCCGCGTCGTGGGCAAAGGTCAGGTAGTCCTGGCCTTTCTTGCCTTGGAACGCCGCAAGCTCGGGTGACAGGTCCTTGAGTTCGACTTTGCCTGGGGCCGGAAGGTCGGTGAACTCTTTGGCCATCTTGCCCAAGCTCTCGGCGACCTCTTGGGTGGCCGCGCCCACGTCCGTGGGCATCTCCTCGAAGATGTCCTCCCAGCCTGCTTCATCGTCGTGATGGTCGTCGTGGTGGTCGGTAAGGTGTGAGGCCGCTGTGTCGCCCTGGCCGCCGCCGCAGCCAACAACGGAGAGGACCAACATCGACGCGAGCAGGACCGCAGGACGTAGCTTCATGCGGCGAAAGGTAAACCGCGCCGACCGACGGGCACAAGAATGCTGCGTCCGGCATTTGCGCGCGCGAGGGTCGCGTCAGAACGCCCCGGATAGGCCTGCGCCTAGGGTCGAGGGACTCGCCATGATCTGCAACGAAGGCATGGCTGCCCAGGCTTTGCGCGCGCGGGCGTATCCTTGCCAACTGCTCTCGATGGGATCTTCGAGCAGAAGGGTGCGAATGCCGCTCGATAGGCTGAGGCCGCCGAAGCCAAAACAGAGCGACGCGTAGACTCCACGGTCTTCGGAGCGGACGACCTTGGACGGAATGTCCACGTCGGCAAAGGCGACCGCGCTGCCCAGACCGATGAGCACGAGGCCTGCACCGGTGGCCACGAGGCCGGTACGGAAGCGCACGCGGCGGGCTGTTCGGGCCTTGTCGTACCACTCTTGCTCGGTCTCGAAGACTGCGGCACTGGCGGGCATCGCGGTGCTGCGGCGCAAGAAGTTGCTACGGAGCTCTTCGAAGGGCTCTTTGAAGAAGAAGAAGTCGAGCAGGCCGCCACCGATGGCGACGGCTCCATTGCCGAGCAGAACCGCGCCGGGGAGATCTCCGCCGCGGCCCAGGACGAAGATGCCGGCGGGAATCGATAGGCTGCCGACGACGAGTTTGCGGGTGCCGTTCCAGGTGCGAAAGCGGCTGGATTCGGGCTGAAAGTGATCGAGCATGCTGGCCATGTAGGCGAGGTG
>JBIKNA010000454.1:0-5845 GCA_044358965.1 Polyangiaceae bacterium | reverse complement strand
TCGCGCTCGGCCGGGTTCGCAATGCTGTTGCCAAGACCATCGTTCACGCCAGCCATGGACTGGGTATCGAAGAACAGTCCGCCCTTCCAGTTTTCCTCCACGGGGTCGCTGATGTCGAAGCGCCAGATGGTGCCGTCGGCATCGCCGATGAAGATCTTCTGGGCCACTTGACCCACGTCCGAGGGATACACCACGGGCACGCCGGACATGGGCGAGTCGAGCGGGGTGTCGCTGACGCGGTCTTGCAGCACCTGCGGCACGTCTTGGTTCTTGCGACCAAAGACCCGCAAGATCTCGCCGCTGTCGAGGCGCACGATGGTGAGGGTACGCGAGGGCACCGCGCTCGCGTTGCAGTTCGCGCCCCACTTTCGCACGTTCTGCCGCGGCGCCAGCTTGATGGGCTCGTCGACTTGGCTATCGATGCCGTCCGTGTAGTTGAGGGCGTTGTTGTAGCCCGCGCCGAACATGGCGCGGGGGCAGTTGCCTCCGGCGGCGCCGGTGGCCTCGTTGCCGCCCGGCAGAATGGCTACGCCAACCTCTTTTTTGGCGCCCTGGGGGTTGGCCTTGTCGACGGCCAAGAACACCGTCGCGATGGCCGGGGTGCCGGTCACGTCGCCGAACAGCTGGTACTGGTCGGTGTTCTTGCCCTTGTGCTTCCTCTTCACCCTGCCCCAGCCGTTGCCCGGGCCGTCGATGGTGGTGAGCTGCCACAAGAAGTGCGGGCCACGTTTGCGGGTGGCGCCCTCGAAGTTGCTCGCGGCGGAGCCCGCGGACGGGGCGTCGTAGTTGCCGTTGAGCACCGGGTCCGTGACCTCGAGAGCGTAGTACCCGCTCTGCGACCCAATGCCCGCCACAAGGGTGGTGTGCCACTTCTTTGGCCCTTCGACGGCGTCAGTCACGAGCGAGGCGGTGCGCTCGAACACGGCGTCTTTCACAACCGGCGTGCCGTCGAGCAGGATGCCCTGGCCGCCGGGGTAGTTCGAGTACAAGTTGCCCAGCACCGCGGGCGGCACGAAGGCGAACAACTCGTTGTTGGCCTTCGTGCCGGCCGTCGTGTCGAAGGCGTGCAACAGGCCGTCCGTGGTGGCCACGTACAGCACCTGCTTGCGACTGATGTTCTGCGCGGCAAACACACGGTAGCTGTCGTCGCGGTTGAACGAACTCGGTGCGCCTACCACCGTCGGGGTCGAGTGGTAGATGGCGCCCATGCCGCTGCACTGCCCGGCGGCGCCTGGGTTGCGACACCGGACGTTGAAGTTGTACGCGCCGCTGTAGTTCATGGGCGACGCATTCGACGTGGCGAAGCCCCAGGCGACCTTTGCGCACTCGTTGGCCCCAAGGGCGGGGATCACCGTGCCGTCGGCGGCCTTGGACTTTTTGCACGTGCTCGGACCCAGGTCGAAGACGTCCGGGTCGAGCCCCGCCATGGCGTCCACCATGGCCGTCGTGTCGATGGTGCTCATGGCGCGTTCGACGCCCAAATCCGACGCGACGCCGTCGATGGGGCTTGGCGCTGCGTAGGGCCTAATGGTCGCCTTGCCTTCGAATCGGTTGGCGGTGCCCGTGGCTTGCGGGTTCACGCTGATGAGGTTGCGCACAGCCTGCGCGGACGACATGTTCTCGTGGAAGCTGTCGCCTTTGGAAACGTCGTATTGCTCGGGGTTCCGAACGCCGTTCTGGCAAGTGGTGCGCAGGCGCCGGATATCGCCGCTCCAGGGCCGGTTGGCCTGCGGAATGAACGACGCCGTGAAGGTTGCTGTTTGCGAGCTTGCGCCTTGGGTGGGCGGCGAGAACGACGGGGTGGTGCGCGAGGTGACGCCCTTGCTGATGGTGGCGAGGATTTGGCCGAAGGCCTCGACGAGGTCGGCTTGATTTTCGGCAAAGAACGCGCCGATAGGGTTGTTGACGCCGTTGAAGCCACCGGACCCGGCCACCGCCATGTCGTTGAGGGTGCAGCAGGCCTCGGCGGTGGAGCCCTTGTCCGACGGCCCCCATTGACGCGTCGCGCAGTAGTTCGAAAACGCGATGGTGTCGTTGTTGAAGTTGTCGTTGAGCCAGCCCCTGCAGGTGCGGTTCGTAAGCGGCCCCGGGAAGCCGTCTTTCGTCGGATCGGAGCCGTTGACCGAGAAGCCGATGACGAAGGTCTTGATGCCCTTGGGCGGCTTGGTGGTCGCGCTCAAATCGATGTTGCCGCGGTCGATATGGGGCTTGGTGAAGTAGTCGTTGGGGCCGCCCAAGTACAACGCGCGCACGAGGTTCGTGTTCTGGCCCGTGGTAGGGTTGGCCACGGTGCCCGTGGGGCACCAGTGGGCCGTCGCGCCACCCCGCGCTTCGGGGCCGCCTCCGGAGCCGACGCACGCGTCGCGCATGTCTTGGTTGGGGGCGCCGTCCGTCAGCAGGACGACGTATTGCTCGCGGCAGCCACCCGCGGTCAGCGGGTCTGTGGTTGCGTTGTTGGGTCCAAAGCTGGCGCCAAGCATGTAGTTGCCGGCGTCTTCGAGCATGCCGGAAATGGGGGTGGCGCCAAAGGGGCGCGTGGCCAGCAGCACCCGCTGGATCTCGTCGTTTACGAACTGCATGTCCGTGACGCTGCCGTTCCAAGACGGGAAACGCACGTGTTTGCCCTCCCAAGGGGGGGCAAACCAAGCGCGCGCCCCTACCTCGGTGTTGACCTCGGGGCAACCGAGGAGCTTACCCGTCAGCGCGTTGCCGCCGCTCGGTCCCGCGATGTGGCCCGTATAGCTCCACTGCCCCAAAAACGGCGACCACTGCGTCGACGTCGCCACGGCCATGCTTCCGTACAACGCAGCGCCGGTCTGCGCGGTGGTGCAGCTGGCCGACGACGACAATCCGCAAATCGGGTGGCCCACGGTGAGCGAGTCTGTGTCGGGATCGCTGTCGAAGGTCATCAGCGAGAAGCGCAAGTAGTCGCGCGCCACGTCGAGCTGCCCATCGTTCGCCTGGTCGAAGCTGCAGGCGCTCGTCGGCGAGCTCAGGTGCCCCGTGGTCACCACGTTGTCGACCGCATTGAAGTTGCGGAAGGCGATGCCCTCGGTGGAGTTCGGATCGGGGTCCATGTAGCCCCATTTGCTGGCCCCCATGGTGGTGCTGCCAGGCATCTTGCCGGGCACGGCCAGGCAGCGGCCATCGCTGACGGACTCGTTGGAGCCGGCAACCGGGCGGTGGTACGGCAAGTGGTAGCCGTCGTCGTACGGAATGTGTGTGGTGGAGCCCACCTTGAGGCCGTACAGCGCACGAAACTTCTCGCGGCTGCTCGGAAGCCCCGACACGTTGCCCAAGGGGCCGTCGCGCTCCACCTTTTCGCAGCTGTAGTACGGCTGGAATGTACCCGTTAGCGCTTGCAGCAACATGCCCCAGCGGTTGGGGGTCGACTCGGCATTGATAAGGCCCTGGCTAGTGCTGACCTTGCACTCGCCCCCTGGCGTGGAACCCACGGCAGGGAAGTCCTGGGGCAAGCGACCGTCGCCCATGCGCTCCATGGAGCCGGAGGTGTCGACGAGCAACATGACGTTCGGAGCCACGTTGGTGACGCCTGCGGTCTGCGCTTTGGCGTGGCTAGGAAACAGCGTGGCGCCGAGCGCCAGCGTGCCCGATACCCCCGTGATGACCGATAGCCGGAGTGTTTTTCTCATGATTTCTCCGAGATCAGTTGAGGAAGGGGCCCACGATGACCCGACCGCGGCCCATTTCAGGCGTGCGACCGACGGTGGACGTGACGACGTTGTTGTTGTTGGGGTCCGTGGAGTTGCCCAAGGTCACCAGGATGCCGCCGGTGGTGACGGTTGCCTTGACGAACTTCATGCGGAAATTGACGTCGAAGCCAGGAGGGGGGGCCAGGGGAACGAAGTTGGTGAGCTCGGCCCAGAACTGTGCCTGCTGGTTCGCGCCAAGGCCCGTGGTGATGCTGCCCGGGCGAAACTCTGGCAACAACGGCTTCGGAGGGTTGTTGCCTTCTTTCCAGGCGCCGGTGATCTCTGGGCTGGTGAAGCGCTTGCACGCTTGCGCCAAGTCCGACACGCCGTTGGCCCCGGCGATGGCCGATTGGCAGTTCTTGGTGCGGTAGTCGTTGCCGCCCTGGTTCAGATCGCCTTTGGCCTGACGAATCAGCGCGTCGGCGTTGTTGTCCATGAACGAGGCGGTGGAGCCCATGCTCATCTCGGTCAGGTAGTGTGCTTGGGCCGATTGGCGCATGTAGCCGCTCACCTTCAGCTCCTCGCCAGACGACGCGAGCGCGTAAACACCCATGCTCGCCATCAGCGCGAGCGTCGTCGCGATGACGAACATCACGGAGCCGCCGCTCTGCTTGCGGGTGCGCGTGCGGAGCCAGGCCAGGTCGCGACGTGTCATGGCAGCAGTCGTTGTCATTGCCACACCATCCTTGATTGGTTCACGAGAGCCGCTTCGGACACCAACGTTCGAACCCGAGCGTACTGCGTGCACACGCCGGCCGCTTGCGTCAGGCAGTATCGGTACACCACGCCGTCCGTGGCGGGGATGTCTTGCTCGCGGTCCGGCAGGGCAGCCCGGGTGCTCAAGCGGAACCGCACGCTCTGAATTCGGTGGGGCCCCTGCGCCGGGTTTTGCAGGTCCGTCGTCCACGCCTGGTTGTTTACGTCGCCGAAGGGCAGCGCAACCATGTTGGCTCCCTGGGTGACGGTGAACGCGAACTTCAGGTCCACCACGTATTCGGCCACCACTTCGGGGGTCCCCACCAGGGTCCCCGTGGCATCGACCCACTGGCGTACCAGCTCGAAGCGGCTGTTGGCGAAGCGACCTTGGGTGTCGAGGGTGGCATTGGGGCTGCGACGCACGAACCAAGCAACGGTCTGGATGGGGTTGATGATGATTCGGCCAAAGCCTGCGGTGCCCGCGTTGGCCGTGCCGGAAGACGTGGAGGGGATCAATTTTGCCCCGAGCTGAACCACGCCGGTCACCTGGTTGACTCCGCACACCGGCACGTAGTCGAAGTACTTGCCCGTGGGATCAGAGACGCGGGCCATGAAGGTGACGTTGGGCACCGGCTGAAACGCTTTTGCCAGGCCAGAGTCCATCACGCGCTTGACCGCCGGGTCCTCGACTTTGGCGAGGTCGATAGAGTCGCCGCCACCGCCGCAGCCGCCGCCTTCGACGACGCCACCAAGGTACTCATCCGAGGTGGTCATGTTGCCAGTGATGACAATGGCATCCGGGCGCAGACCGTTCATGGTCGAGGAGTAGAGCGTGAGATCCCCCGAGGGCGGGATGGTGAGGGCGCCAACGTTGGCGCCCAGAGAGCCCTCGTTGATGAGCCGCAGACCGGCCATGGTGTGAGCGCCAACGGGCAGCGTGTTCCTCGGAATCTGCGGAGGCTCGACGCCGGGCTCCCGGGTCACGAAGGGATCGCGCAGGATGTTCGGAGTGCTCATGTACGAGGCGCGCTGCAGGTCTGAGCGCAGTCGCTCGCCGGCGAGGCGCAACGTCATTTCTGCGGTGGACACCCGAAGTTCGTCGTGGAACGTGAGCGTGGCGTCGCGCGAGAGGGCAACCACGGTGAGCGCGATGATGAGCCCCGCCAACGATGCGATCAGCAGCTCCGGCAGCGTGAAGCCACGCTGGGAGCCCCGCGGTCGCTTTCGGAGCCTTTGGGTTAGAGCGCCGCTCATTGACGATTCTCCCGGATGACCGTGGCCGCGTAGACGAAGTGATAGGCCTTGGTGGACTCTGCCGGATCGTCCACGAGGACGTCGCCGGCGGCCGCGCGGCAGAAGTTGGGGCTCCTGGCTACGTGGAGGTTGCGTGGCCAGAACACGCGAACCTCGGCGCGCACCAGCTTGGGCTCGGCGGT
>JBIKNA010000099.1:0-19111 GCA_044358965.1 Polyangiaceae bacterium | reverse complement strand
CTCGGGCGGGGGTACCGACAAGACCGCGGCGACGTACCACGCGCTCTACGCTGGCGTGCGGTACCAACCTTGGTCCACGGACACGTCGCCGTTCGTGGGGGGCGGCGTTGCCCTCGCCTTCTCCGAGTTCGAGTTCACCCGCGGCGGAAGCTACTCGAGCGGGTACTCGCACTTCGAGGAGGACGCCGTGGGCGCAGGCACGTTCGCGGAGCTGGGGCTCCACATCATGCGCGCGAGGCACATCGGCGGGTTTGCGTCGCTTCGAGCGGATCTGCCGCTCTACACCTTGCAGCAAGTGACGACGGAGTACCCGAATGGCTACATGAACAAAGGACGCATCGAGACCACCACGATCCGTTACCCGGCGGTGCTGTCGGCCAACTTTGGATTCTCGTTTCGCTAGGCCATCGGGGCAGCCTGGCACAGGCGAGGCACATTGGCGCCCCGCACACGGGGAGCTCTGCGGGGCCAGGTTTTGCGCTGGCGCCATGAAACCAGTGCGCCCGGCGGCCTGGCGATGGCGGCCCGGGTGTTGCTTGCGCAAAGGCCATGGGCATCTACTTGCGGATCGCAGCGAACAGCCAGCCGGGCCGCGTGCGCCCGATCAACGAGGACAGCTTCTTGGTCGCCGATCTATCTGCGCCCGCCTTGTCACCGCAAGCAAGCCGCTGGGCTGGGCGCATCGACGTGGGCGCAGCGGGTGCGCTGGTCGCTGTGGCCGATGGGATGGGCGGTCACGACTCCGGCGAGGTGGCCAGCGCCATGAGCCTTCAGCTGCTGCATCGCGCGTTGTTGGCGCGCCAGCAAGAACCTGACGCTGCACGACTCATCGATGCCGTTGACGACGCTCACCAAGGTGTTCGCCAAGAAGCCGCCGCGCGGGGCAGCAACATGGGCACCACGCTGACCGCCGTCGAGGTGCGCGGCGCACGCGCCTACGTGGCCGAGGTGGGAGACTCCCGCGCGTACCTGCTCAGGGACGGGGTCATGACGCAGCTGACCAAAGATCAGAGTTTCGTGCAGACGATGATCGATGCGGGCGTGCTGCGCTCGGACGACGATAGCGACCTGCCGATGCGCAACGTGATCCTGCAGGCCCTGGGCAAGACAAAGGCCCTGCGTGTGGAGCTGGGGCGACTCGACCTTCGCGCCCGCGATTGCATTCTGTTGTGCTCCGACGGACTGCATGGGCTCTTGAGCACCGAAGAGATGCGCAATGTGATTCTGGCCTCTGCAGATCTGCAAATCGCAGCCCAAGTCTTGGTGGAACAAGCGTGTGAGCGGGGTGCTCCAGACAACGTGACCGCAGTGCTCGTTGGCTTCGGAGGCGACTTGCCGGCGCTGCGCCCCGGCGAGACGGCCGAGGACACATACGCCATCGTTCGCAGCTTCAGCGAAGAGCCCGGCGGCGTGGCTACGGTTCTGTGATCTCGATCTCTACCGGATCGTGGGCGCCGCCGGCACAGCGGCAGATGGGGCCTTGGATGCGACGTTCTTCGGGGGGCAACGGCTTGCTCGATGCAGTGATCTTCCCCTCGGTGTAGCCGCGCTCGGTGCAGCTGCGCTGACAGGCCTTGCGCCTGCCGCTGTCCGAAGCCGCCACGCCAACGAACGCCCCACAGCTGCCAAAGAACATGAGCGCGATGGCAACGGTGAGCAACACTTTGCTTCGACCTCCGGCTTTGCCCGAGGCCATGTCGGCCATGGCGCCCATCTGCTTGGACTTGTCGAGGGCTCCAGCCAGGGCGAGCTGGATGAAGAGCAAGGCGAACCCCACGGCTGCAATCGCAACGCCCGGGAGAATGAAGGCGATCTTCATGCAGGTACCTGTACAACAACCCAGAGCCCGCTGGGTGCGCCGAGGGCTGGCGGCGAAACCTAGACAGAGACCTGCGGGCGTTGCGTGAGATCACGATGCCCTCCGCACACGCCCGCCAGCGCTCTCCCGGCGTTGCAAACGCACGCGCCAACGTTGGCGGGCGTCGGGCTTGAGCCATGCACTCGTTCGAGGCGAATGTTGCGTTTGGCGCCCCCCAACCGGCGCGACGCTCAAGGGCGTGAGCGCCCTACTTGTGCCAGTGGCACACCTGCAGATGGCACTGAATTTGTTCGCTTTTGTTGCCCGGAAGGGGCCTGCCGGCAGTGGCACACGCAGTGCACTGCTTGGAGCCATGCTGTCTTCGAAAAAGCTCTCGGTTGGTCTGGTTGGCATCGCAACGTTGGCGCTGGCCTCGCTCCACACGACGCCGGCAAACGCCTGCTCCATCGCGTGCGAGAACACCCCCCGAGTGGCGAACAAGAAGCTTGTGTCACCGGTCATCAAGATGCCCACGTTCACCTTCGGCTACGTGGATCAGAATGCGCCGGCTCCCTCCCTTCGTCGCGGAGACGTTGCAATCCCGATCACGAGCGTCAGAGATGGTGGCTTCGGTCATGCCATCGCCGCCGCCGAGCCACTAGAGCCGGGTGAGTACACCTTGGTGACCTCCAACGGCTGCGGCAGCAACGAGGTGACCTCATCGTTCACCGTGCTTCCAAGCGAACCCATCCCGACGGAGCCCGCAGAGATCTTCAGCACCTCCAAGTTCGAAGCTGCAAGCAACGAGGCGGCGGTGGACACGTGTGGCACGCGCCACGGCGAGGTGTTCGATCACATGAATGTCGACGTTGAGGTGCGCTTGCCCGCCTCGCTCACCCCGAGGTTTCCGTTGGTGCGGACCACTGTCAGCGTGTCCGGCCCCAACGTGGAGACCAGACAAGAGTTCACGCCGCAGCAAGCGACGTTCAACCTGTACAAGCTGGTGGTGAGCTGCGCCGGCACGAGCAACAAGCCGCAGCCCGGAACCTATCGCGTGCGGGTAGACTCGGAGCTACTGGGCGTGGGCAAGCTGGCCGCGTCGGACAAAGAGTTCCAGATCGTCTGCCCCGCGAGTACCAAGCCCAACGACGACCCCAAAACCAGGGATCCCTGGCTCGGCGAAGGCCCCACGGACGACGACCCGCCGAGCACGCCCGGGAACGGCGGTACCTCGAGCAGCGGCTCTTGCTCGAACTCCGGCGGGCGGCCCCAGGGCGGCGCACTGGGCCTGCTTCTTGGCGCCATGGGCGTCGCCCTCGTGGCCCGCCGTCGCCGCCGGTGACCTTGCGCTGGAATGCGGGTGCGACCGCCCGAGGGCGGGCGGTCAACGCATGGGGTGCGCGGCAAAAAACTTGAGCATGGCCGCCGACGCGGACACATCGCCGCTGAGGTGGCCACCGCTCGTAATCGGGTTGCCTCCGGGCCATTGATGCCCGCCCTCGGTGACGGTGCAGAGCTCGACGTCTGCGTCGCGCTTGCAGGTGCCCCAGCGCTGACAAGTGACCTCGCCTTTTTGGTACGTGGTCTCCGCAGAGCCGAGGCAGCCGTTGCGCTGGCGCCAGGTGCTGAGCGTTTCGTCCACGGACCGGAACTCGACGGGCCCGAGAGGCACAAACGGGTGCCCGCCGTCGTAGCGAACAACCATGTCGGCCGTGCCGTGCACCTGGAGCACCGGGACCGGCCGTGAAGGCAAGCAGTCGCTGGGCCGGATGCCCATGGCACCAGCCACCGAGGCAATGGCCGCGAACACATCGGAGGCCTCGCAGGCCAAGCGATGCGACAGGAAGCCGCCGTTGGAAAAGCCTGACGCGTAGACCAGCGTTGGGTCTACGCAGTACTCGGCAGACAGGTGCGAGACGATGGCGCGGGCGTACTCGACGTCGTCGACGCCGTTGGACTTCCAGGCTTCGCCGCAGCAATCGCCCGCGTTCCAGCTTTTGCTCAGGCCATCGGGATAGGCAACGATGAACCCCGACAAGTCTGCGTACTCGTCGAGCTTGGTGACCCACCGCATGCTCGGCCCGTCCATCATATAGCCGTGGAAGTTGAGCAGCAGCATGGTGCCCTTGGTGCCGTCGTAGCCTTTGGGCACGTGCAGCTCGAAGGTGCGGTCTCGGCCGCCGACCTTGAGCTTGACGGAGCGATCGCCGATGGTGCCGCTGCGCGCAGGCGCGCACGCCTGCGTAGAGGGCGCCGGGGGCACGGGCTCGGCGGGCAGCGCAACGATCTGCGGAGCCGGAGGTGCAGACGGCGCCTCCGTGGGGTTCTTGGGGCTGCGCACGGTGCCGCTGGCGGGCGCGGGCGCGGGCTCTTGGGCGCTTTCGCCACACGCGGCCGCGAGAAGCATCGCGGCGATGCAGAGCACGCCTCGGCTGGTGAGTGCACTGTGCAACTGATCGGCCACGGGACTGCAAGGGGTAGCACGGGGCCACGGCTCGGAAAGGACTCAAGCGCGTCCCAAATGGCGGGCCCGGGGCCCCTGACGCACTGCGCAATAGCCGACGAAACGGGTGCAAACGGCCAGGCTTTTCGCGCCCATGGAATGTGGTAGCGTCCGCAACCCAAATGACGCAGCCGACTTCCCCCGAGCAAGACCAAAGCGCCCCCCTCACCGGCGGAGCGGCCATCCTGGCGCCCATCACGGCATTCCCCAACGGCGTGCCCAGCAACGCCATGGTGCTCATTCCCCTTGGCCCCAACGGCGCCCCCGTCGAGAAGAAGGTCGTCGACGGCCCCGTGGCGCTGCAAATGGAAGAAGTCTGGAAGCTGTTGGGCTTCAACGGGCCGGCGGTGCAGGTGCAAGACGACCAGGGCCGCCCCATCGCCATCGGCCTCGAGGACTTGCTCTCGGGCCTAGAGAAACACTGGACCGAGAGCCAAGACGACCTCACCCGCGGTCGCATCTTTGCCCAAGAGCTCATGAAGTACGGCCGGCACGCCAAGGCCGAGGCCGTGCTGTCCAAGCTGGTGGCCAAGGGCGGCGACGGCGAAGACTGGCTGGCGCTGGGCGTGTGCCAGATGAACCAAGACAAGTTCGAAAAGGCCGAGATGACGCTCAAGGGCGCGCAGAACCTGATGAAGGACAACCCTTATCCGGCGCTGCACATGGCCAAGCTCTCGCACGCCAAAAAAGACTTCAAGGCCGAGCGCGAGAACATCGAGCGGGCCATCCAGATCCAAGCCGGCGCCGTGGACGCTTGGGCGTACCTGTTCAACTTCGTCAAAGAGCAAGAGTCCGAAGACAAGGCCATCGCTGCCATCGAAGAGCTGGCCAATGCGCCCATGAACGCCAAGACGGCGGCTCCCTTCGTGGCGCTCCAGGGCTTCTACGCCAACGAAGACGACACCCGCGACAAGGCCATCGGCTTTGCCAAGAAGGGCGTCGAGCGCGCGCCGCAAGACCCGCTTGCGCTGCTGTGCCTGTCGGCGTTGTACGGCCAGGCCGGCAAGCTCGACGAGGTCATCAAGCTCCTCGCGCCGCACGAAGGCATGATGCTCACGGACGTGCGCGTGGCCCACAACTACTTCGAGGCGCTGTTCCAATCGAAGGACCTGGGCAAGGTCACGCAGCTGCTCAACAAGCTCGCGACCTCATCCAACCGCGAGGTCAAACAGTTCGCCATCGAGCGCTCGCGGGCGGTGTCGCAGTTCCTCGCACAGCAGCAGCAGGCACTTGCCGCTGCCGGAAACAGCTAAGTTTCCGGACTCTGGCGCTGCAGTGGGGTCCATGACCCCACATGGCAGTTATCGAAGGTGCCAAGACCACCCAGGCGCGCGGCCGACACGTACGCGCGGAAGTGGTCTTGCGCGCGCAAGTTTGCGATAGTCTTCCATTCGTGAGCGGTCCAAGCACCAACGATGGCAACGTCCGGGTCGTCGGACGCTATGCCCTCCATAGCCCCATCGCTGCTGGCGGTATGGCCACGGTGCACTACGGCCGGCTGCTTGGTCCCGTCGGATTCTCCCGCACCGTGGCCATCAAGCGGCTCCACGCGCAGTTCGCGTCGGACCCCGAGTTCGTCAGCATGTTCCTCGACGAGGCGCGCCTGGCCGCGCGCATTCGTCACCCCAACGTGGTGCCCACGCTCGACGTGGTGGCCACGGGTGGCGAGCTGTTCCTCGTCATGGAGTACGTGCCCGGCGAGTCCCTGGCCCGCCTGGTGCGCGGCCAAGCAGAGCTGCCCCCACCCCGCATCATCACGTCGGTCATCGCCGGCGTCTTGCACGGCCTGCACGCCGCACACGAAGCCCGGGACGAGCAAGGCCAGCGGCTCAACATCGTGCACCGCGACGTGTCGCCGCAGAACATCTTGGTGGGCACCGACGGTGTCTCCAAGATCTTGGACTTCGGCGTGGCCAAAGCGGCTGGTCGCATGCAGGTCACGCGCGACGGTCAGATCAAGGGCAAGCTCGCGTACATGCCGCCCGAGCAGCTCAAGGGCGCCACCGTCACGCGCACCACGGACATCTACGCTGCGGGCGTCATTCTTTGGGAGTCGCTGACGGGCGAGCGCTTGTTCCACGGCGACAACGAAGGCGTCATCGTGGCCAAAGTGCTCGAGGGCGATGTACAGCCGCCGAGCAGGGTGATCTTGGCCAAGCGTCCGGGCTTGTCGGCTGCGGACCGGGCCATGTACGAGGCCTTCGACAAGGTGGTGTTGCGATCCCTCGCCCCCAACGCCGAGGACCGGTACCCCACCGCGCGCGAGATGGCCATCGAGCTCGAGCGCGTCTGCCATCCGGCCACCGCGTCCGACGTGGGCGAGTGGGTCGAGCTGACGGCGCACGAGGTGTTGGCCTCCCGCGCCGAAAAAATCGCTCAAATCGAGAGCATCGTCTCCGGGCACTTCGATCCGAGCGCCGCGCTCAGCGCCATCAGCAGCAGCGGCCCCATGGTGCCGCCCGCGCAGCTCGACGACAGCACCAGGGCCCTGCCACCGGTCACGCAGCCATCCAGCATTTCTGTCGCCACGGGACTGCCGTCGCACGCCGGCCGCAAACGCAAGCTTGGGCTCGTGGTGGGCGTGCTGGCCGGAGGCCTTGTGGGCCTCGTGGCACTGGCCGCTGTGCTCACCTTCGGCAACCTGCGCAACCCGCGGGCGGGCACCACGCCGACGACCAGCACCTCGACGGTGGCGCCGACGCCAACTCTCACCGTGAGCGTCGCCACCGCACAGGTCCCCGTCGCCACCTCCGTGGCCACGGCCGCAACGCCGCCTCCCGCCGTCGATGCCGGGGCGCCCAAGCAGAGGATCCCCAACGGCGGAGGTGGCACGACGGGCCACGGAACCGGCACCGCAACGACGGCCACCACGGTCAAGCCGCCGCCGCCGCCGCCGCCGACTGCGACCGCCAACTGCAACCCGCCGTACTACTACGACAAAGACGGCGTGCGAAAGTACCGCCCGGAATGCATTCAGTGAGTGGACGGCGCCTCGGCGCGACGTTGGGTCTGCTGTTCATGACCGTATCTTCGAGCGCCTGGGCCGACGCCAAGGCCGAGTGCCTCGGCGCCTCCGAAAAGGGCCAGCAGCTCAAGAACGAGGGCAAGTTCACCCAGGCGCGGGAGCAACTCGCCATCTGCGGGCGACCAGAGTGCCCAGCGGTGGTGCGGCAAGACTGCGCCAACTGGATGAACGAGGTACTGACGAGTTCGCCATCTATCGTTGTGGGCGCCAAAGACGCGCGCGGCAAAGACATGGAGCGGGTGACCGTCACCGTGGACGGTCAGGTGCTGACAACGAGCCTGGACGGCAAAGCGCAGCTGGTGGACCCGGGGCCACACGACTTTCGATTCTCTACGGCCGGCTTCGCCGATGTGACGGAGCGCATCGTGGTGCGCCAGGGCGAAAAGAACCGCGTCATCGCTGTCACCTTCGACAAACCACAGGGCGCCGAGGCCAGCTCGTCGACTCCGGCCCCTGCCGCGAAGCCCGGGGCCGATGCCAAGTCCGCGCCCGACGCCAAGCCCGTGGCCGACGCCAAACCAACCTCGGGCATGCGCTACGCCTCCTACGCTCTGATGGGCGTCGGTGGTGCGGCGCTCATCGCCGGCGGCGTCATGCAGATCTTGTTTCGGAGCTCGCTTAGCGATGCCGAGTCATCCTGCAAGCCCACGTGCAGCGACAGCGTGGTCGACAGCCTGAGCACCAAACAGACCGCGTCGGGTGCCTTGCTCATCGGCGGCGCCGTGTTGGCGGGTGCCGGCGTCACGTTGTTCTTCGTGGGCCCCAAAGACGCGGCGAGCGCGGCTTCGCTGCGGCTCTCGCCCAGCCTTGGCGGCGGCACCGCCACGCTCGGCGGCACGTTCTAACATCGCTCCGTAGGCGAACCGCGACGAGGGTTGTACTCAGGCCTGGGAGCTTGCGTTGCGGCGCAGCAGCCACAAGAACACCGGTCCGCCAATCAGCGCAGTGATGGCGCCGACCGGTGGCTCCGTGCGCAGAAATCGGAACGATAGCCGGGCCACCAGATCACAAAGCACGAGCAGGGTCGCGCCACCAAAAAACGACGCGGGCAACAACCGGCGCAGGTCGGCGCCGAGCAAGGGCCGAAGGGCATGCGGCACCACGAGGCCCACAAAGCCAATGAGCCCCGTGGCAGAGGTGATGGCGCCCACCACCAAAGAACACCCGAGCACCACCCGACGTTCGAGCGCACGCACGTCGACACCGAGGTGGCACGCCGAGGTCTCGCCCAGGGACATCAGGTTCAATCGTCCGGCATCGCGCAGCAACACCATGACACCGAGCAGTGTGTACACAAACACGATGCCCAAAAGCTGCGGCGGCGGCACGTCCAAAAAACCCACGAGCCAGAACAACAGCTCCTGGGCCTTCTGCGCCGACACCACGGACTTGAGGAACGTGATGGCCGCCGCGGCCATGGCGTTGACGACGACCCCGGCGAGCAAGAGCGAGGCGCCGCGCACGCCGGCGCCACCTTTGGCAAAGGCGTACACCAACAACGTGGCCGCAAGGGCGCCCAGCAGCGCGCACAACGGCAACACCGTGGCGCCGAACAAGCCCACATGAGAGAGCCCAAGCAAGATGGCCACCGTGGCGCCTAGGGCGGCGCCACCAGACACGCCCAACATGTACGGCTCGGCCAGGGGGTTGCGGAGCACCGCCTGCAAGGCACACCCCACGGTGCCGAGGCCCGCACCGGAGATGCCGCCCAGCAGCACCCGTGGCACGCGCACATACACGATGCTTTCGCGATCGAAAGAGCTCGGGTCTGCCCAGGCCTTGGACAGAGACACGGGCTCGGTGCCAAAGGCTACCGCGAGCCCCATGGCCCCAAGCATGGCAACGAAGGTGCCAAGAACGATCGTGCGACCGCGCTCGGCAGAGACGCTCACGCGAGGTTCCGCTCGTGAATCAGCCGAAGCCCCGTGAGAGTGAGTTCGTCGTCGACGTGAGCGATGCTGGCAGACAGCGGCGCGATGACCCTTGCGAGCCCTCCCGTGGCAATGACCTCGGACGGGTGGCCGAGCTCTTCCGTGAGCCGCTGCACGATGCCGTCGACGAGGCCCACGTAGCCGAAGACGATGCCCGACTGCATGGAGTGAACGGTGTTGCGGCCCACGACCCTTGGCGGCTTGCTGATCTCGACGCGCGGGAGCTTGGCCGCACGGGCAAATAGCGCGTCCGCGCTGATCTGGATGCCCGGGGCGATCACGCCACCAAGGTACTCGCCTTTGGGGGTCACGCAATCAAAGGTCGTGGCCGTGCCAAAGTCCACCACGATGACCGCAGCCTTGAAGCGCTCGTAGGCCGCCACGGCGTTGACAATGCGGTCGGCGCCCACTTCTTTGGGGTTCTCGTACAAGATGGACATGCCCGTGCGAATGCCCGGCCCCACCACCGCGGCGGTGACACCAAAGCCGCGTTGCACCAGATGCACCATCGGGTCCGTCAGCGCCGGCACCACACTGGCCACGATGGCGTGTTTGACATCTTGTGGGCGCACGTCCCGGGTTTGCAGGAGCTGCAGCAGCGTGACCAGGTACTCGTCGGCGGTGCGACTGCGACCACTCTCGACGCGAAACTGCATGACCAGTTCGGCGCCGCGAAAGAGGCCGTACACGATGTTGGTGTTGCCCACATCGATGACCAGGAGCATTTCGTTCGTTGTTTGCATCTTGCAATTACTCCGTGACGGTCGCGTCTTCGATGATGTCGCCCTCGGCAACAGAGAACCAGTCTCCTTCGGCGTGGCCCACTTTGGTGTATTCGCCGTCGAGGTGCGCGGTGCGGGCCAGGGTAACGAAGAGCTGACTCGAACCTGTATCGCGGCCGGCCAAGGCCATGCCTACGTCGAGGGGCAAGAACGGCGACGGCGACGTCTCGCAGCGCAGGGGCGTGCCGCTACCGCCGTAGCCGTCGCCGCCGGGGTCGCCAAACTGCACGACGAAGCCCGGCACCACACGATGCACCATGTTGCCCTTGAAGAACCCCGCGCGGGCCAGCGATGCGAGCCGCGCCGTGGTGATGGGGGCAAGCGCCCCATCGAGGCGGATCTTGAGCGCACCCGACGCCGTGGCAAACGTGAGCAACGGGGAGCCTGGGCGCAGACCGATCTCTTTGGCCGGGGTTGCGGTTGCCGACGGCGCCGGGCATGAGGCTTGGGCTTCGCCAAGGGCGCGCAGGGCCTTCTGGGCGCGCTCGCGCACGGTGACGTTGGCGTCGCCACATGCTTTCTGCGCAAGGGGCTTGGCCTCGGGCAGCGAAAGCGAAAGCGCGGCGTCCAGAAGCGAGAGCCTCGTCTCGAATAGGTCTTCGGCCCAGGGCCGCGCCAGCGCTTGCCGAAGCGCCTTGGCCACATCGCGGTCGAGCTCTTTGTCGGGCTGACGGTCGAGGTTCGGAGGGGGCGCCTTCGGGTCCAGGGCCGCACGCTTCTCGCGTTCGGCCAGCACGAGCACCCGCTCGGGGTGCGCGCTGACCGCCGCCGCCGCCGTGGCCACGAGGCCGGCCTTGTCGCTCTGCAGCGCATCGGCAATGAGCACCGGCGACAGGTCCGTGAGCTCTGGGTGCGCGGCGAGCGCCTCGAGGGCCTGCTCCCGCACACGCAAATGGGTGCTTTTGGCGAGCTCACGAAACGGCGCGCGACGCTCGGCGGTGACGGGGCGGCGCAAGAGCGAGCTGAGGCGCGCAGTCTCCCACGCGTAAGACCCCTTGGTGTCGCACTTGCGCAGGATCTCGGTGTCGTAGGCACCGCGGGCCAAGCCCAACGCCGCGGCGCAGCGAAGGGCCGCCAGGCGCGCCGCCAAGACCACCGGCGGTGTCCCCGGCGCCACCATGTTGGCCGCGGCGCCCAGAACATTGTCTGCAGACTTGGGGGGCTCGGCCCCAAGGGCTCCGATGAGCTGCATCAGCACCGCAAAGTTTTGCCCCGCGAGGCCGGCAATGGCGAAGGGGTCTTTGTCGGGCAAGAGGGCGCCGAGCAACTCCACTGCAGCTTGGCGTCCGGGGTCGCCCAGTTGCCCGAGCACCCGAGCGGCTTCGGCCCGCTCCGACGGGCCGAGGTCCGTTTTGGGCACGAGCTCCTTGAGCACCGGCACTGCCTCTTTGCCCGCGCGGCCAAGCGCGCGAATCATGAAAAGGCGCGTGGGCAGGGGCTGCGCGAGCAAGGGCTTTGCGGCGCGGATCACCTGCGGCGCATCGGCGTCGGTCAAGTCGGCCCGGGAAAGTCCGTAGAAGGCCCAGTCATCGCCCGCGAGGGCGGCGCTGAGCAGTTGCCCCCGGGCCGCGGGCCCCAGCGCTTTGCGTTTGGCCGCCAGGTCCCCAAGGCCCAGCAGCGCTGCAGCCCCGAGGGGCTTGCCCTGCTCGGCCCGCAACCAGCCCACCAGAACCTCTTCGGCGAGCGGCGTGGCGCAACGCCCGGTGGCCCGGGCCACCGCATTCAGTGCATCCTGCACGGGCTTGGGGTCGTCGACCAGCGAGGCCATGCGCGCTGCAAGCGCACGCACGTGAACATCTTCGTGTTTGGGGCACGAGAACCCGAGGCCAAATGCCGCCCACTGCACCACCTCGGGGTCGGCGTCGGAGAGCAGCTCCAAGAGCGCCGTGGCCGCGGCGTCGTCACCAATGCGCGCCAAGGCTTTGGTGGCCCTGCGACGCACGAGCACGTTGTCGCTGTGCCGAAGCTCTTGGGGGATGTCTTTGCTACGGCGCAGGTCTTCGGCCCGGGCCATATCGGTCTCGGCCGGCAACACGGCCGTGCTGGCAGAGGCCGACGCAACTGTGGCGCCCTGCGGGTCTTGGCGTCGGGCACACGCAACCCCCGCGATTGGCGCGAGCGCGGCCAACACGGCCAGCGGCAGCAACCCGCGCTTGCTCCGGCGACCACGGCTCACGAAGTCGTAGGTCACGGGGTCACCATGCCGCGCAATGGCCGCACCCGCGCGCGGAGCCATTCGACAGAGCTCGTGATTCGCGTACGCGGACCTCGGGGTGAGACCGCGGGGACCAGTTCGACGTCGACCCCAGTCTCGCGAAAACACTGCCGGGCGCGGGCCGCATGGGTGTCGCAGGTGACGACCCAGCGCGGCGAAAGGCCGCGGCGCCGGAGCAGGGTCACCGAATAGCGGGCATTGTCGCGGGTGTTCATGGAGCAGCGCTCGCGCAGAATATGCTCGGGGGCAACGCCGCGGACCAGCAAGGCCTGCGCAAAACAGTCAGCCTCGGTGCTGACGCCGTCCCAGGACCGGCCGCCCGAGGTCACCAGCAGACACCCTCCGGTCGAGGCATAGAGCGAGGCGGCGCGCGCAACCCGTCGGAGCGCTGCGGGAGGCAACGTCCCCGGCCACGCAGGGCAGCCCAAAAGCACAGCCACATCCACGCGCACACCATACCACACGAGCGTCGCGTTTTGGGACGGTGCCCGTTTTTGGGGTGGGGCGACACGGGGAAACCGTTGACGTTGCCGAACCCCCGGCATATCAACGGACATCTGAGCAAACGGGCCATTTTGGTCCAGCTCCAGGCCACAAGAGATGCAGATCACCTTTTGGGGCGTGCGCGGGAGTATCCCGAGCCCGGGTCCCGACACTGTCGAGTTCGGGGGCAACACCAGCTGCGTCGAGGTGCGCGTCGGCAAAGCCGAGATCATCTTCGACGGCGGCACGGGTCTGCGCCTCCTAGGCAAAAAGCTGCTGAAGCAAATGCCGCTCGAGGCGCACATTTTCTTTAGCCACGTGCACTGGGATCACATCCAGGGCTTTCCGTTCTTCGAGCCCGCATTCGTGCCCGGCAACTTCATCCACCTGTACGGCGGCAACAACGTGTCGCGTACCCTCGAGGAAACCCTCGCAGGCCAGATGGACCACCCCAGCTTTCCGGTGCATCTCACGGAAATGGGCGCCAAAATGGCGTTCTACGACCTGGCCGAGGGCCAAGTGGTGGAGCTCGACACCGGCGACGGCAGCAAAGTCAGCATCCGCAACGCCCGGGGTAACCACCCCAACGGCGTGTTCGCCTATCGCGTCGACCACGCGGGCCGCTCCTGCGTCTACATCACGGACACCGAGCACTACTCCGTCATCGACCCCAAGTTGGCCAAGCTGGCCAAGGGCGCCGACGTGCTCATCTACGACAGTCAGTTCACCCCCGAAGAATATGCGGGCACGGCTGGCACCGGAGGCCCCAAGCTGGGCTGGGGGCACAGCACCTACGACGAGGCCGCCAAGTTGGCCAAGGCCGCCGGGGTCAAAGAGCTCTTCTTGTTCCACCACGACCCCACGCACACCGACGCCCAAGTTCGCGACAAAGAGCGCCTGACGCGCGCCTTGTTCGAGAACACCCGGGCCGCGCGCGAAGGCCTGACGGTCGAGATCTAGGGCGCGTCCCTCCATCGCGCGGCTCTCGGTCTCGCCCGTAGACGTGCCCGTGCCCGTGCCCGGCGTCTTGTCAGTGAGGGCGGAATTTGCCGTCGGCCGCGACGCGCCGAGGTTGCGCCCTTTTCGGTCATGGGCGCGGGACGGGCACGTTTACGGGCGAGAATTCGAGGACGAGATCTAGCCCTGCCCCAGGCACGGCGCCGTTCGCAATTCCCGCGCTTTCGGCCTCGGTCTTGCGCGTGACCCCATCGGCTTTGGCTTGCTCGGCGGCAGCGGAAGAGCCAAACGCGCCGGATCGTCACGCGCCCCGGACGCACCGAGGGCACACGCCGCCCCGCCGAGAGCGGCTTATGGCCGGCTCAAGAGCAGCTCGACGTGTGCCGGCCGTGATCGGGCACGGCGCGGCTGGCCCCAGTGCGAAAGGATTGCGCGTGCCCGCGTCGAAGCGCCCATGGACGCGAAGACCTCTCGCGGTGCAAAGGCATGGATTTGCGAAAACGCCGGAGATCGGGCGTGGCACCGCGAATGCATTGCGGGGATGCGAAGCGATTGCAGGGTGGGCAAGCGCAACAGGAGATGGCGCCATGAGAGCAGAACGACAAGCAGTGACCGCACTCGATGCCTACCGCCAGAGTCTGAGCCATGTGCCTCCGCTGACCAAAGAACAAGAGCGTGTGCTCGCAAAACGCTTCCGAGCAGGAGACGTTAAGGCAGGTTCCGACATCGTAAAGGCCTGCCTGCCATTTGTTGTGTCCATCGCCGTCGAGTACCGGCGCTGGGGAGTTCCGCTCGAGGACATCATCCAACAGGGCAACGTGGGCTTGCTCCGGGCCGCGCACAAGTTCGACCCCGACCGCGAGTGCCGTCTGGCCACCTACGCGGCCTACTGGATTCGCGCCGAGATTCGCGAGTTCGTGATTCGCGCATTTCGGGTTGTGCGCCTTGGCACCACCAAAGGCGAGCGCAAGGCGCTGCGCGCGTACCGTCAGCGCCAAGGTAGCGCCACGGTGCAAGAGCTGGCCGAGGTCTCGGGCCTCTCCGAGGCGCGTATCCACGAACTGCTCCCGTTGTTCGCCGGTCGCGAATCGAGCCTCGAAGCCCAAATCGACGATGGCCCCAGCGCCCACGATCGCTTGGCATCGCAAGGAGCATCGCCCGAAGACAACGCCGCAGCCCACGAGTTCGAGTCTCAGGCCCGCGATGCCGTGCGTAGCGCACTCACCACACTCAACGAACGCGAGCGCTTCATCGTGAGCGAGCGCATTTTGCGCGACGATCCTCCCACCCTCGAAGCGCTGGGCAGCCGCCTTGGCGTCAGCAAAGAGCGGGTGCGTCAGCTCGAAGAGCGCGCAAAGTCCAAGCTGCGGATTCAGCTCGAAGGCCAGCTGCCGCTCAGCGCATAGCGGTCCCGGCCGTAGGGCATGGGCGCTCGGCGTGCCGGGGGGCGCGAAGCGGGCGCTTGGTTCCGCGCGTCCACAAACTTCAGGGCTCCGCTCGGTGCTGCTAAGCTCTTCCACCTTGTCTACGCGCCGATCTGCCGCCGCCGTGGGTTTTGTGGCCGTTGCCGGGGCCGCGATTTTTGCGGCGCGAACCTTGCCGCCCAAACACGACGTGGGGAGCGGGACCACGGGCCCGAGCGCCAGCTCCATCGCCTCCAATGCCCCCGAAGTCACGCCCATGGTCGACGACGACGCGGCCTTCGCGTTTCGTGTGCCCACGGGCGCTGCCGCGGAACTGGGCTGCGACGACGCGAAGAGCGTGGTGCGACAGGTTCGTACGCTGCTCGCGTACGAGCCCAGCAAGGTGCCCGCCAAACTGTTCGCCGAGTCCGCCGCCGATTGGCTGGACCCCCACGCGCTGTGGAGCCTGCCGCAAGAGGCGCCCACCGCAGCGGCATTGGGCGCCGAGGCCACCAACATCTTGCTCGAGATGGAAGACAAGCGCAGCGGCTGCCAGGCCTCCGAACGTGTGGGCTCGCAGCTGACACGCTGGGTGGCTCGCCTGCGCGGAGCCTTCGACACCGGACGCAAAGATACCGCCGCAGGCCCCGAGCGCGTGGGCGATGCCATTCCCACCGAAGGCGACGCGATGGCGGTGGCGCTAGAGCTTGGGCGCCGGGCCGGTGCCTTCGAGCGCTTGGTGGGCGAAGCGGCGACGCCCTATGTAGAAGCCGCCCGCGGACGCTTCTTCCCGGACCACGATGCCGAAGGCTGGAGCCACGTGGTGCTCGCCGCCGGCCTCCGCGCCTATGTGCCTTTGGTCGACGCCCACGGCGCTTGGGCCCCGCTCGACGAAGAGGCCAGCATCTACGAGGTAAGCCTCGCGGCCAAGCCTCCATCCAAGCCTTGGAGCCACGCGCAGACCTCGGCCTTCGGCGCGGTCATCGAAGCCGGCGCCATCGCGCCGTTCAAGAACCGCGACGTGGTGCTCGACTTGGCCGGGGTCAAGACCGCTGGGCTCTCGATGGAAGAGCTGGAGCAACTCGGGTTTGCAGCGCCCGTTGGCGCCAAGGCCACGGTGCTGCGCGGCAAGCAGCTCGTGACTGTGCAGCTCCAACGCGACGCCGAGCCTGTTGCCGCAGCAGGCGAGGAAGAGCCCGTCGAGAGCGAAACCGTCGCCTACGGAGACGGCGTGGTGTTGCGCTTGGCCATGCACGAGGTGCGCGACAACATGAAAGAGCTGCTGTCGGCCAAGCTCACCCAAGGCCGCCGCGAGGCTGGCGACAAACTTCGCGGCGTCGTGCTGGACTTGCGCGACAACGGCGGAGGCTCGACGGACGGCGCCGTGGGCGCACTTTCGCTGTTCTTGCCCGATTTGCCTCTCTTCCCCACCAAGCGTCGCGACGGCACCGTAGAGATCGACCGCACCATCGAAGTCGCCGAGAACGAGCGTTATTCAGGGCCTCTCGTCACCTTCGTGGGGGGCGCGACGGCAAGCGCTGCGGAGATGATCGCAGGCGCTCTGTCGACCTATGGTCGAGCCCCCATGATGGGCACGACCACGTTCGGCAAAGGCTGCGAGCAAGAGTACATCGACGACGACGCACGGGCCGGGGTGCTTCGCCTGACCACGCTGCTCTATGCGCTGCCGGACGGCACCGCGGTGCAGCGCGTTGGGCTCTCGCCGCAGCTGCGTTTCCCCTTCCGCCGCAAAGACGACAAGACCGACACCGAAGGCTCTTTTGCGCACGCGCCGCCCACCTGGAAAGGCCCCGATGTGCGCCCGCGAGGCGCACGCTCTGGCGGGCCCGAGTGGCCCAGCGCCGCCGACGTGGGACCATGCAGCGAAGCCGACGTGTGCAAAGCCCTCAAACAACTCGGTGCCTCGCAGCGCCGCAGCGCAACGGCCACAGCCCGCCCGGTACGCCCTCAATAGAGTGTGTCCCCAGAGAGCCCTCGGACAACGACGGGCCTCGGACAGAGCTGGGCCTAGGGGTTGTCCCCCTAGAACATCTGGCTGTCTTGGGCGTAGATGCCGATGGGGAAGCCAGGGTTTGCCGCGACCGCGTCGGGCGAATACGCAAACTCGACGCGCACAAGCGCTGCGCTGCCCCAAAGCAGATACGCGCCCGCGCCCAGGCCCCACGCAAGGCCCAGCCCGCGACCATCTTTGGGGTTCGAGAACGTGTAGTCTGCAAACACGCGTCCGGTATCGGCAAAGATGTTGTTGCCGATCTTGAAGTCGTCGCCCAGCAGCCGGAAGGAGCCCCACATGGCGCGCAGCTCGGCGTTGGCCACGGCCTTCAGCAGCCCCGAGTAGCGTCCGTTGGGGACGCCGCGCACACCTTGGGGGCCACCGGGCATATCGACCGGAGGAAACGCGCCTCCTTGGGACAAGTCGTAGAACGCAAAGTTGCCAAAGCCCGCGTCGACCACGAGACGCGACGCAAACACAAATGGCCCGCCCAGCGGCTCGTAGTGCCGCAGGATCATGTTCAGGTTGCCGTAGCGCACGTCCGAGGATCCGGGCAGCGCCGCGCCCAGACGCATGGACAAGAGGTGCAAGTCACCGCGCGTGGGCACGATCTCGTCGTTGCGCGTGTCGTAGAGCACGCCGACCGACACGGAGCCGTGCCCAAGGTTGCCAAGGCCACGGGCCACGGGCCCACCCTTCACGTCCAGCGTGCGCGCGTCTTCTTCGAGTTTGCTTCCTGCGTAGGCCTCGGGCGACACGCCGCGAAAGGTCAGGCCGTACAAGATGTCGAAGTTGCCGCTGAGGGGGCTGCGGGCGTTGAGTCGAGAGCGAAGCTCTTGGTGAACGTACTGGTAGCGATCGCCGTAGGTGCCGTCGGGCCGTGTTTGCGCGACGGTGGCGTTGCCGACGCCGAAATAGCCGGCGTTTACGGTGCGCTCGAAATACATGGCCGGCGCCAACCGCAGCGTGCCACCGAGCAGTTTAGGAACGTCGAACCGAACGTCGTGCGATTGCTGCACGACCTCGGGGCCCCGGGGCCCACTCTTGAAGCTGGCTGACGTCAGGAAGTCGATCTTCCAGACGTACGGCTGAACCTTAGGGGACACCTGAGACCAGACGCCGCCCACGCCGATTTGCACGCCAATATCGGTGGATCCTCCGACGATGGGAAAGAGCGCGAGCTCTCGGTGCGGCCCCTTGGGCTCGTCGTCCTTGTCTTTGGGCGGCTGGATGCGCGCCTCGCCCTCGTCACCGGCGGTCGCCCTGCTCTCCGAGAGCAAGAGCGCTCCCAAGATAGCGAGGGCGAACCGGCAGAGCCTCATGGCGCGCCTGCCGTATTAGCGCGCCCAGGGGAAAGAGGATCCAATTTCGTGGGGGTTACTTGCCCTGAATCACCTGCACCTCGACGTCGATTTCGACTTTGTCACTTACGAGCAAGCCACCGGCCTCGAGAGCCTGGTTCCACTTGAGGCCCCACTCGCCGCGGCTGATGCTGGTCTTGGCCGAGAAGCCCAGACGGTCGTTGCCCCAGGGGTCTTTGCCGGTGCCCGTCTGCTCCACATCGAGGGTCACCTCGTTCGTGACGTCGCGGATGGTCAGGTCGCCGACGAGCTTGTACTTGCCGGCACCAGCGGCCGTGACGGACTTGCTCTTGAACACCATCTTCGGGAACTTCTCGGCCTCGAAGAAATCCGCCGAGCGAAGGTGCGTATCGCGGGCTGCCTCGCGGGTATCGATCGACGCGGTTTCGATCTCCGCCGTGACGGTGGACGCCGCGGGATTCTCGGCGTTGTACGCGAGCGCTGCCGTCCAGGTTTTGAATTGACCACGGACTTTGGCGAACATCATGTGCCGAACCGTGAAGGTGACTTCCGAGTGGGTGGTGTCGATGCTGTACGAGGCCATGTGCGTATCTCCTGGACAAGCAAACTAATGCAAAGGATGCATCTACGGAATCGATAGAAATTAGATATTTAATATCTATTTTCGAGATGGCTTCC
>JBIKNA010000453.1:0-5871 GCA_044358965.1 Polyangiaceae bacterium | reverse complement strand
GGAGCTCCTCTTCGCTGGGAGCCTCGGCCTCATGGAAGTGTCCACGTAGGCCGGAAGTGGCTTGTCGTACGCTTCCGCCGTGTGACAAAGGAAAGACGCGTCGTTGTGGGGAATCTTGCTGGGTACCAGTACGTCCCCCACACGATCGAACGCTCGGAACGTCCACGCTTCACCTTCCAACCCATGGTGGTCGAAGTGTGTGACGCGCGCAATCCGTGCCTCGCCCATGTGCCAAAGCACGATGTTGCGCACCCCCACCGCGAAGGGACCGCCGAGCCCTTGTAGGGCCAGGATCGGATGCGGACCGAGCGTGCTCGACGCGAGATCGCCGTTGGCCTCTTTGAGGGTGAGGATCTCCTGCGCCATCTCCACCAGCTCGCCTGCGGGAATGCGGTAGACGACGTGCAGAGCACCGTCGCGCGCGCCGGGCTCGTTGTTCGCCACACCGTTCCGGTCCACCGACGTCGGGTCGATGTTCTGGAACACCGCCCGGGCTTCGGCCGCGCACCCTTGATCGCCGTGCGGCGCACACGGATCGAGCCGCAGCCCGACGAGCCGCAGGTCGGTGTAGCCGATGGGAGGGTGGCCATTCAGCGGCTGTGAGCCGGTGGCCTTGGCGTAGAGCGCGCTCGAAAACAGGATGCCGTGCGGCGACACCTCCTCGGGACGGATGAAGTCCAGCGACGCACCCGCTCCCGGCATCGGGTACAGGATGGACACGTCGGTCGTCGCGACGGCTCCCGCGTACGGCTTGATCGCCGGCTTGGTGGCCGTCGAGCGAGGAACGGGATTGGTCGGGGCCCCCGCCTCGGTCTTGGTCAGATCGGGCTTGGACGTCTCGGTCATCGACGAATCGCCCGAGCCCGATGCAGCGGGAACGTCGGCTTTGCCCGTCCCGCCAGCCCCTGCCGGCTCAGCGATGCCTCCACACGCCGCCAGGGTGCCAGCGAACACCGAAGAAACCAGGAGAGCGGAGGGCATCGAGCGGTTCATGCCCATGACTTGGAACGTGCCCCCTCGCTCCGTCACGAAATCGTGCTGCCCTTGTTCCTGAAGCCCGTGCTCGAGACTGTGGTCGTCCACAACCGGTGCCGGGACCCATGACCCGCCGCCAGCTAGCCACGATGACCGTCTGGTTGGGGCGCGAGGCTCACGCGTGGCAGCTCTCTCCGGGAATGATTCCGCGCCGCCGCGCGTCAGTGGGCGAGGTATGTTGTCGCGCATGTTTCCTGCCGAGCCCATCGCCATCAAGCGTTTGGTTTTGGCAACGACCGTTGTTGCCCTTTTGGGGGGCTGCCGTCGGCCTACGCCAGATGCGAACGACGGGCGCGAAGCATCGATTTCATCTTCGCCCCCCACTGCCGGGTGCAAGGGCCTCGAGCTTCGAGATGCGCGGGGCAACGTCCGCATCTTTCGGGGAGCAGAACGGTGGTCGGCCAAAGATCCTCCGTGGGACCTACGCCCCGACTGGCAGGCCGCGTGTCGTGGTTCGACATTCTATGTCTCGGGCCGCTCCCCCGAAGTCGTCGGGCTCTGTGAACGCGGGGGTCAGATCCTCGCCGTTGTGGTCATGTCTCGGCTTGCGTCGAACGACCCAAACCGCGCGCACTTCGGGGTGATGACGGTTCGTACGTCGGGCGTGAGGACGGAGGGGACATCCCGCTGCGCACAAATCGAGGCGGACGCGATGCTCGAGTCGCAGCACCGCACGTTCACCGTCACCGGAGGACACTGGTTCAGCAGCGAGGAGCCCCCGCTATCGGCGTCCCTTCGCGGTGAGATCTCCCTCGAGTAGACGACGATCAATCGTTCGCCCAGGCACCGTCGCTGCGCCGGTGAGCGCGAAACCAGGTCCTAGCCAAACATTTCGAGCGCGGTGCCGTGCATGGCCGTGGGGGCGTCGAGGGCCAGGAACTCGCTGCTGCGGGCCACCGCGCGCGGCGTGCACGGCCTCTTGTGGCCGACGCCAGTCCGATGCCCACGATCCCGAGCTGCAACACGCACCTGCCCACGGTCATGATCTGCGAACGCATCGCCGCGCGCTTGCGTGAGGCCTAAGGGCGCGCGCAAGAAAAGACCCACGCCCTTTGCGAGGGCGCGGGTCTCTCTTGATCGCTCCGGCAGCCTTCCTGAGAAGGCGCGCGAGATCAGGGGCCGATCAGCTTCACGGCGGGAAGCGTGTCGCCCATCTCGTTGCCGTTGTCGCCGCGGTTGTTCTGGTCGCCCAGGCCCAGAGCGCCCCAGCCCCCGGAGTTGTAGCCCCAGCACTTGAGCGCGCCGTTGTCGAGCGTGGCACAGAAGCCGTACGTTCCACCGTGCACCACCTTGGCAGTGCGGCCAGCGCCAAAGTTGATGGTCGGCAAGTTGGCGCCCATCTGGGCTGGGGCCGTGCCCAGGTTGTTCCCGTTGCCTTGGCCGAGCTGGCCGTATTGGCCCAGGCCCCAGCATTTGACGGTATCGTTGTCGAGCAAGGCGCAGTTCTCGGTGTGCCCAACGGCAAGCTGCTTGACCGTGCGGCCCGCACCGAAGTCCAACGCCGGGAGCGCGTCGCCCATCTCGTTGGCCCCGTCGCCACGGTTCGCTGTGTCGCCGACGCCGAGGCGACCATCGTTGTTGGCTCCCCAGCATTTGACCGTGTTGTTGTCGAGCAGCGCGCACGCGTGGTCGGCCCCTACGCCCAGGGTCTTGACCGTGCGACCGGCACCGAAAGTGAGCGCCGGAAGGGCGTCGCCCATCTCGTTGGCCCCGTCGCCACGCTGGATGGTGTCGCCAAGGCCAAGTTGCCCAAAGCCGTTGACGCCCCAACATTTCACGGTGTTGTTGTCCAAGATAGCGCACGTGTGGTTGTTGCCACCCGCCACGAACTTCGCCGTACGCCCGGCGCCAAGGGCGACCGCCGGAAGGGCCGCCCCCATGCTGTTGGCCTGGAAACCACGACCGAGCGTGTCGCCCAGGCCGAGTTGACCGCTGCCGTTGAAGCCCCAGCACTTGAGGGTATTGTCGTCGAGGATGGCGCAAGCTTGTGCGTTGGCAACGGCGGCCTGCTTAACCGTCCGGCCAGCGCCAAGGTTCACCGCAAGGAGGTTGTCGCCCATCTCGTTGGCCGCATCGCCGCGGGCCAAGAGATCCTGGTAGCCGAGCTGACCGTTGTCGTTGCGGCCCCAGCACTTGAGCGAGTCGTTGTCGAGAATTGCGCAGTGGTAGGCCTCGGGACGGTTGCCCGACGCCAGAGCCTTGACCGTGCGGCCAGCGCCGAAGTTCAAGAACGGCAGCGCATCGCCCATCTCGTTGGCTCCATCTCCGCGGCTCGCGACGTCGCCAAGGCCCAGCGCGCCCTGATCGTTGCGGCCCCAACACTTGACGCGGCCGTCGACGAAACGCGCGCAGTAGCCGCTCCAGTGTGCCTGCACCTCGGCGATGGAGTCATCGTCGGTGTTGGTGAGGTCGACTTTGCCCTCGAGGTCTTTGTAGGCCAGATCCGTGCTGGTGCTCTTGCCCAGGTTGATGCTGTAGGCCGCATCGCCATCGGGCAAGATGTCGTTGATGCCAGTGACGGTGACCGTCTGCGGCGTGGCGAAGTTGACCGTGGTGAACGTGAGCGTTGCCTTGTCGACGGTACCTTCGGCAACTTTGCTGCTCACTACGGGGATGGTGACGTCGGCAGTGGGCTTGGTCTTGAGCGCTACGGTGAACGTGACCGTTCCGCCCTTCTCAGTGGTCTTGGCGCCGCCCGACGGCGCAGAGATCGCGAGGCCTGGCGCTGCTGCGTCCGACGCCGCATCGCCGCCGGAGTCTTTGCTCGCGTCAGAGCCGCCGTCGATACTGCCCGAGGAGGAGCTCGAGGAAGAACTCGAGGAACTCGAAGACGAGCTTGAAGACGAGCTAGACGAGGAACTCGACGAGGTCGACGTACCGGGATCGCCCGAGCTGCTCGAGCTGCTCGAGCTGCTCGAGCTGCTTGAGCTCGTGGAGTCCGTGGAATCGTCACCACACGCAATCAGGGCCAAGACACACGAGGTGACCGCACCGCCAACAAGAACAAAGCGCTTCATTGATTCTCCTCCCAATTAGGTAACCGCGAGCCAGGCCATGGGCGGCGCACGAGCGAACAGAAGGGTCGCCTGCTCGGTGATGACTGTCAAACGCAAGACGTACTCCGACACCGTCGCACCCTGTCGGCCAGCAGGTACTCCGGCCGGCGTCTCAGGACCATCGGCGGGCCAAGTGAGACAAGCGTACGTGGGCGCCCTGCCCTTCGTGCTCCCATTGGGCGTCCGCTGAGCGCCAATGATGCCGGGCGCGCCACGGGTTGGGGCACCGCGCGAGCACCGTTCCACGCGCTACGCACCTTTCCCCGACGGCCCGCCCTATCGCCCCGGAGAATCAAGGTCGTTTCGGATTGCCAAGGAAGTGCGCCGGGGCCGCGGTCGTAGGTATGTTCACGTTCATGCGGATCCGCTCTCGGTCGATCGCCAGCCTGCTCGCGGCAGCACTCGTCGTGGGCTGCGCGGCGTCCACGATCCCGACGTGGCGCGAAGCGCAGGGCCGTTGGGGCTGGGCGGTCGCGCTCCAGCGCGTTGGCTACGACTGCGTGGAGGGCGACGTCGCCGGGTGCGACGCAGCCGCCCGGGACCGCGACGGGCTCGGGCGGAGGGAAGCGCGCCGCGAGGCATACGACGCGTTCCTCGTCGCGTTCCCGACGACGGTCCGGATCGAGGTGCTGAAACAGCGCGCGATCAGCGAGCTGCTCGAGGACGAAGTCCCGGCTGACGTCGACGATGACGCGCTCGTGATCGCGGCTCGCCTAGAAACTCCTCCGCTCCTGCCGCCCCACGTGGAGCTGCGCATCCTCGAGCTAAAGCGGTTCGAGCCGCTCGGCTCGAAGGAGCCGGCCGGCGACCCCGAGGAGGTCGTCGTCGCCCTCGGCGGAGCGCCGATTCCGTCCTCATCACGGGTGTACGGATGGACGTCGCCGCCAAGCGCGAGGCGCTACCGAGAGGCAAGGCTCGCACGCCCGATCGTCCTCGATGAGCAGCGCTACGAGGGTCTCCCTCCTCGGGGGACGGTAGACGCGAGCCGGGCGCCGGCTCCCGCCCGCCCAAGCGAGTCCGCGTTCGGAGGCGCTTCGCGGGTCGGACTTCCGGAGCTGCCCATCCTGGTCGTTCTCCTCCCACTCGTGTCGCTGGAATCCCTGACGCCGAGCCGCGGCGGCGGGACGCTCGACGAGAGTAGTGTCGCGTGGCTCCGGGCCCTCGACGTCCGACGTAGGGCGGATCTCGCCGCCTGGGTCCGAGACCCCCGTGTGGAGGCACGACTTCGGCTTTGCGAGGGAACGTGGCGCGATGGCACCGTCGCCACGCTGGCGTACGCGCGCCACCCCCTCACGGCGCCGCCGCAGCGAGGCAGCACTCCCGACGTTCCGCCCAGGCAAAACGACCAGCTGGCGGTGGTCATCTCGCCCGTCGTGAACGGGGTGCCGCTCGCGCCGATGCGTGTATGGTTCAAGGTCCCGCGCAAGAGCGATCTCCGGTCGGATCTCGCCTCCGCGCGGCTGGGCCCCGTGGCGCTGCGCGGCGCGTACGACCTCCTCCTTCCTCGCCCCGGCACCGCTGAGGCGCGCTGACGGCAGGCTCGTACTTCGCCAGCTCGCGGCGCCTCTGCGAACTCAGGAACCGTGAAGGCGGCTTGCCGCGCGCAGTAAGGGCCTTGCACAAATTCTCGCCTCGGGAATGGACGCTCGCCCCAGCGTGTTGCGCCCTGGTATGAGCACGCCTCTTCGAAAGCGGTCCGGCGTTCCCGCCTTGTTTGCAGGGCTCGCGGTATTGTTCGTGGCCCGCGCGTCCCTCGCGGACCACTACCACGTGCCCTCCG
>JBIKNA010000452.1:0-5881 GCA_044358965.1 Polyangiaceae bacterium | reverse complement strand
TCGCCCAACCGTGCGTCGTCACGTTGCGAAGGGAGCGCATCGGGGTCGCCGGCCCAACCGACGATGCGCACGAAGAGCATGTCTTGGGCGAAGAACTCTTCTTTGCTGCGCAAGACATCGCTGGTGATGTTCTCTTCGGCGACCACCGGCGTTGGGTCGCTTGCAGCACAGCCCGGCAGCACCGTGGCCAGGCACAAGGCAACGGACACAAGCGCGAGATGACGATGGACGGGCACGATAACCACTGCTCAGCAGATTGTGTGCCATGGCACCGGGGGCCTCCTCGGCGCCGAATCGGCGTCGCGGGCCCTGCGGCAGTGGTGTCGCCAAGATCCACAGTGCTGCCTCCGGGCTACACATTTGACGTGCCCTTTCGCCGTGGTACGTGACTTCTCATTGCCATGCGCCTCCGACACGCTCTCGCCCTCGGTCCTCTCTTTGCGCCAGCAGCGCTGTTCGTGGCCTGCAGCGATGTCGTCGAGCAGCCGTTTCAGGCGCCCGCGCTCGACGCGCAAACACCAGACGTAACGCAACAAGAACCGGACGTGCGCACCGAGCCTTTGCCCGAGGCCAGTGTGCCCGACGTGCTCGACGCCGAGACACCCGAGCCGGTTCGTCCACGCGCTCGTTTTGTATTGCTCGGCGACTTCGGTGTCGACGACTCCAACGAGCTCGCCGTGGCCTCGCTGGTCAAGTCCTGGAACCCCGACTTCGTGGTCACGCTTGGCGACAACAACTACCCCACGGGCTCTGCCGCCACCATCGACGAGACCATCGGCAAGTACTACAGCGACTTCATTCACCCCTACTTGGGCAAGCACGGCACTGGGGCCACGGAGCAGCGCTTCTACCCCTGCCTCGGCAACCACGACTGGGATACGGGCAGCCCCAAGCCGCACCAAGACTACTTCGAGCTCCCGGGCAACGAGCGCTACTGGGAGGTGCTCAAAGGGCCGGTGCGGTTCTTCTGCGTCGACAGCGATCCCCGAGAGCCCGATGGCATCAAGGCCGACTCGGTGCAGGGCAAGTGGCTCGAACAGCGGCTCAAGGCTGCCACGGAGCCGCATCGCATCGTGGTGTTTCACCACCCTGCGTTCTCGTCGGGCATGCATGGCTCCACCAGCAATTTGCAGTGGCCGTTTCAGGCGTGGGGCGCCACGGCCGTCTACAACGGCCACGACCACAACTACGAGCGCTTCGACTTTGGGCCGAACACCATTCCCTATGTGGTGCAGGGCACTGGCGGCGCGGACCTTCGTGCCATGTCCACCTCGCGCCCCGGCACTTTGTTCTCGTACACCGAGCGGCACGGCGCGACGTTGGCCGTTGCCGACGACCGCTACGTGGTGTTCTCGGCCATCACCGTCGGACGCGACCTCATCGACGAGCACGTGATCGTGGGCACCGCCGAGGCCGCGCGAGCCACGGACGTGCTCTTGCCCGCCGGGTCGTCGCTGCGATACCTGGACACCGGAGCTGCGGCACCGGGCTTCGAGCAAGCGTCGTTCGACGATGCCAGCTGGAAGGTCGGTCCGAGCCCGCTCGGCTACGGCGGCGGCGAGAAGACCAAGATGGCGACAGCTCTGGCGCACTACGTCCGGGGGTCGTTCACCGTGCAAACGCCAGCTGTGTACGATCACTTTGTCGTGTGGATGCGCCGGGACGACGGCGCGGCCGTGTACATCAACGGTGTGGAGGTCGCGCGCAGCAACTTGGCGTCCGGCGCACTCAGCAACCAAACGCTCGCACAGAACGTGGTTGGGTTTCAGGCCGAGAGCGCATGGCTTCCGCTCAGCGTGCCCAGCAAACTCGTGAAGCCAGGTGCCAACATCATCGCCGTCGAGCTGCACCAGGCCAGCAGCAACAGCTCCGACGCGATGCTCGACCTTCGCGTCGAGGGCAAGCGATAGGGCAAACAACGGTCAATCATTTGGGCCGACACGGGCTCCCAGGTCCGAAACAATTTTATTTGAAATCGACGCAGTTCCCTTGACGGGCGGCGAAAGCTAGGCCATAAAGATGAACAGCGTGGCGCTTGCCACGTCCAACCTCACAAGCCCGAGCCAACACACCCGAACCCCCTCCAAAAGGAGAAGCCGTCGGCGCCATGCGTCGCAGGCTCCCGTCAACGCCATGATGAAGCGATTCCAACAGACCAGCACCGAGATGTCGCGCAAAGCGGCCGGGCGCGGGTTTGCGCCCATCCTAGGCGTGTTCGGTGCGTTCGGCTTGCCGGGCTCGTATGAACTCAGCGGTCATGCCCTGGCCAATGGCCGCCCAAGCGATCGACGCGGCGGGCTCCCCGCAATCTCGGCCACAAATCTCCCGATCCTCGCCCTTGTGGAGGGTCGCCCCTAAGGCGAATACTTCGTACACCAGAGCTCCCGAGCTCTCTCGAAGGTCGCCCAGGGTCCCCCTCGGCGGCCTTCGCTGCATTTGGGGCTTTCCAGGAGCTGCCCAGCGGACCGACAGGGACGCTGATGGCCGCGACGACCAAGGGACGCTGCAGGGACGCCCAAGGCCCCCTGCGGGGACCCGGCAGGCACGGACGTGTTGCCCACCTCGAGGCCCCCTCGGGCCGCCACGCAGCCGCGCTGACAACCCACCGGACCGCAGCACGGTCTCGCCCCAAACCATCACCCAAAGCTTCGCGAAACATTGAGATTTCGTGAAGGAGAACAGTTGAACAATCAAACAGAAATGATTCCGACAATTCAAACAAGATTGTTGCGGCGCGTTCTGCGCGCCGCCTAAGGGATCGTTCGTCCTTTTCGCTGCGGAAGTGCCCTCATGGGCACCCCGTGCGGGGCCGAACGGCCGCACGAGGTCACGCGCAAGGGACGTTGGCTCAACAGCAAAGCACCGGGCTTTTAACCCGAGGGATGAGGGTGCAACTCCCTCACGTCCCACCATGTTCGGCAGAGACACTCTTCCGTCCTTGGGGCTTCCTGCGCGCGCGGCACCCCAAACCCCATTCCGGGGTCGTCTAGCGGAAGGACACTGGGCTTTGGTCCCAGCAACGGAGGTTCGAATCCTCCACCCGGAACCGGCAGCGAGCACTTGCTCAATGCCCATCGACCTGCGGCGGGACCCTCCGAGTTCGGAGGTGCGAACGCGCATGCCAGGTGATGTGCGCCAACCCCACAAGGTTTGGCGCGCCTGCTCATTGAAAACTCGATGCCAAATCTTTGTGCGCCGCGCGCGCCCAAGATCCCGTTCGCGGGGCCTTGCAGCGCGCGCGGCGGACAACTTCTGCCCTTGGATGCTCGGCGGCCGAGCACCTGTTTCGTAAACAGGCCAAGCACCGGTTCGACTCCGGCCTGGGGCTCTCTTCTCCTTGTCTCGGTGGATTGCCCGAGCACCGGTCTACGAAGCCGGTTGTCCAGGTTCGATTCCTGGCAGGGAGACCACTTGTCAACCTCGCAACGTGTGGCGCTCGGGCCGCCGCATGTTGCAGTTCACGCAACCCATCGCCCGGAAAGGAGAACGCTCATCATGGCCCTCAAGTCTTTGTTCATGTCTGCACTCAACACCACCCCTGCACCGGCCAAGAACGAGGCCAACGGCGCTGCGTATGCGTTCTCTTCGGAGCATGCCCTCGCGCAGTACGCTGCAACGGGGACCTTCAACCAAACGTTCTACGCGACGCCGAACGAGCAGCTCGGCAAGGTGAGCGAGCTTGCTTCGCGCTGCGATGCGGAGTTCGTGGCCAAGACCGCGGTGTACTGCCGCGAGAAGGGACTGATGAAGGACATGCCGGCCTTCTTGGCGGCGAGTCTCGCCGTGCGCGACACTCGCTTGCTGTCGCTGGTGTTCCCCCGCGTCATCGACAGCGGCAAGATGCTGCGCAATTTCGTGCAGATTGTCCGTTCGGGTGCCGTTGGGCGCAAGTCTTTCGGGTCGGCGCCCAAGCGTTTGTGTCGCTCGTGGTTCAGCAGCCGTACGCCGGAACAGATCTTTCGGCAGTCCCTCGGCGCGGCTCCCTCCATGAAGGACGTCATCAAGATGATCCGTCCCTCTCCGAAGGACCACGCTGGGGTCCCCGACGTACAGCGCGAAGCGTTGTACGGGTATCTTGTTGGCAAGAGCGTCGCAGACAACGCGCTCCCCAGCTTGGTCCGCGAGTTCAAGTCGTTCAAGAGCACCATGGGCGACGTGCCCGACGTGCCCTTCGAGATGCTCACGGCGCTGCCGTTGGCACCCAAGCACTGGGCACAGCTGGCCAAGCGCATGAGCTTCACCCAGCTGCGCATGAACCTGAACACCCTCCACCGCCACGGTGTCTTTGCGGACCCCGCGATGGTGGAGCTGGTGGCCAGCAAGCTGCGCGACCGCGAGCAGGTTCGGAGAGCAAAGGTACTGCCCTACCAGTTGCTCGCGGCCTTTCGAGCGGCACACGACGAGCTCCCGCAGCCGCTCACCCTGGCCCTGCAAGAGGCCATGGAGATCGCCACGGAGAACGTCCCCTACGTCGACGGCAAGGTGATCCTTTGCCCGGACGTCTCGGGATCCATGCAGAGTGCAGTGACGGGTATCCGCAAGGGTGCCACGTCTGCGGTGCGCTGCATCGACGTGGCGGCACTGGTGAGCGCGGCTTTCCTGCGCCGGAACAACACGGCCAAGGTGCTTCCGTTCTCCGACGATGTGGTCAAGATGCCTCGGCGCTTGAACCCCTACGACTCGGTGATGAGCAACGCGCAATACCTGGCAAGCTTGCCCAGCGGCGGAACGGCTTGCAGCGCGCCGCTGCGCTCGCTCAACGAGCAACGCGTTACGGGTGACCTCGTGATTTACGTCTCGGACAACATGTCTTGGGCGGATTTCGCCCGGGCGCCCACGCGCGGTGCGACGGTGATGGCCATGGAGTGGGAGTACTTCCGCCGCCGGAACCCCAAGGCCAAGCTCGTGCTCATCGACATCCAGCCCTACGGCTCGACGCAGATGCACGAGCGCGCCGACGTGTTGAACGTCGGTGGCTTCTCCGACAGCGTGTTCGAGGTCATCGCCCGCTTTGCACAAAGCGACCTTGGCCCCGAGCACTGGGTGAGCGAAATCAAAAACGTCTCGCTCGCATGATTGGCAGAGCACCTGCCACGGTCTCGGCTTGCGGAGCCGGGGCAGGGTGCGCTGCGCCTGGACAAGTAGACCCGTATGGATCGGGGCGTGCCCGTAAAGCACGCGCGGACGCCACCTCGGTTCGATTCCGAGCTTGTCCACCACGGCGGATGCCGCAAGGACTACACCCATTCTGGTTATGGCGCGCTTCGGCGCAACGTCTTTGCAAACTCTTGCCGCCGTACTTTGTCTTCAAGTGTTGCAGCGAATGCCGCACGGACTACATCGATTCCAAACGAGGAGGTCGCGGGTGCAAGTCCCGCCGGTCAACCATGTTGGCTCGTAGCTCAGGAGCAGAGCGCCATGTCTGTGCACAACTTGTCGCTGCGCTTATTTCTTGTGTGATGGGTATGCGAGCAACGCTGTGTCCTAGCGGCGAAAGGGCTTCATAAGCTCGACTCGTGGCAGTGCAACTCTGCCCACAGCGACCACTTCGGCGTAGCTCAGCGGTAGAGCATCCGGTTGTTAACCGGACACGCAGGGGTTCGATTCCCCTCGCCGGAGCCAGATCATGCAGTGAGCAAACGCTCTCGTCTTCTAAGAGGCAGGATGTCTGGCTTTCACCCAGACGATGCAGGGTGCGAGTCCCGCCGAGAGCACTTTCGATTGCGTGGTGTGAGGCTTGGAAATGTGATCAGGATTGTGAGCTAGTCGAGTGATAGCGTCCGGCTGAACCCCGGAAGAACGTGGTGCGAGTCCACGACAATCCACCGGTGCAGGCGCGCGGCACTTGCGCGCTTGGCACCCAATTGGCTGTGGTGGCGTT
>JBIKNA010000451.1:0-5914 GCA_044358965.1 Polyangiaceae bacterium | reverse complement strand
GCCGCGATTTGTCGCAGGTGCTGAGCGCGCTGTTCGCCGAGGTGGGCGGCGGCTTGGGCAGCATGGAAGAGCTGCACGAACTGTCGTGGGAGCCACTCGAAAGCGTGCTCCAGGCCGAGCGATGTTTGGCCCCGCGGCCCAACCACGATGCCAGCTACGATGGCCTCGCCGCCATGGCGCACCTCGAGCGTGCAGTGGGCGAGGCGCCCGATGCGCGGTACCCCGCCGGTCGCCTGGCCGTGGTGGCGCTAGAGACCGCGCTGGGTTCGCTCTCGGACACCAAGTTGGCCGACGCAGCGCTGCGCTCGCTGTCGCGCGCCTCCATCGATGCGCCCGAGCAGCTCGACCTGGTAGAGGCCACGGCGGCCCTCGAGCTGCGCCTCGGGCGCATCGCTCAGGTCGAGGCGCGCCTGGCACCGCTGGCCGAACGCAAAGTCGTTCGCCCGCGTGTGTACACGCTGCTGTCCGAGGTGTACCGCGCCACCGGCCGTCTTCGCGACGCCGAGCGCCTGATCCGCCGCGGCGTGGCCCTTTGCCCCAAAGATCCGGTGCTCGGCAGCGAACACGGCATCGTGCTGCACGCCGCTGGCGACACCATCGAGGCGCGCGCAGCTTGGATGGAGGTGCTGGCGCACTTTCCCCTGTTTCCCACGGCGTACACCCACCTGGCCGATGCCGTGCTCGAGGGCGGCGACACGCGCTACGCGAGCCGCATGGTCGACGACGCGCTCAACGCAACGCGGGTGCACCCCGAGGTCTTGCGCAAGGCCCGGTCCATCATCGAGCGCTGCGAGGCGCCGGGCCTGCCGCGCGCCTCACGCACCATCAAGCTCACCGCCGCCCTGCGCGATGTTCTGCCGCAAGATGCCGAGTGCGCGCTCGACCACGCCCGCGCGTTGGCCCAGACGGGCGACAAACAGGCTGCCTTGCGCGAGCTTGGCCGCGCCATCCAGCTCGCGCCCGACTCGCCGGTGGCCGCCGAGGCCCAACGCGGTCGCTTTGCCATCACCGAGCCCGCGCTCTCCAAGCGTGTCGACGAGCTGGTGGCCCAGGCCTACCGCGCCGACGGCCAAGAGCTCGAGCATGTTTGCGCACTGGCCCAAGGGCTCGGCACCGAGCTACCCGTGTGGTCTGCATCTTTTGCATTGGGCGTTGCCGAGCGGCGCCTGGGCCATCTCGAAGACGCCAAACGCGCGCTGCTTCGGGCGGCAGAGCTGGGCCCCGGCGCTGCTGCAGTGCACATGGAGCTGTCCACGTTGTATCTCGCGCTCAAAGACCACAAGGCCGCTCTCGATCACGCCACCCGGGCCCAAGCCCTCGACGGCGACACGGGCAAAACCCTCGCGGTGCTGGCCACGGCGCACCTGGCCAACGGCAACGCCGAGACCGCACGGGCGCTCATCGACCGATCCCTCGCCATGGACGGCCAGAACCAAAGCGCCCGGGCGTTGCGGGAGAAGTTGTCCGTCGAATCCACGCGGGGCCCCGGCGGCAGAATCCGTGATTTCTTTCAGCGGTTCCGCGGTCGCGGTCCGTAGGCCGGGGCGCCCCGTTTCGGGGCGTCGGTACAGCGCAAACGCAGCGACGAAGCAGCGCACGCGCAATAGTCGAGCGAGTTCACGTCGACGGGTCCGCAGGTTTAGGAGTCCAACGTGACAAGACGCGCATTCGAAGTGTTGACCCTCGGCCTCGGCGTTGCCTTCGCCGCTGCATTCTGCGTCACCGTGGTTCCGCCGTTGCTCAAGAGCGGCGACGTCGCCGGCGCGTTTGCCGCCGGGTTCGTCAATCCCTACGCGTCCGGCTACTCGCTCGACACCATTGTCTGCGGACTGATTCTCGTCGCATGGATCATGTACGAGCGGAGCGCGTTGGGCATCCGCCACGGTTGGGTAGCGATCCCCCTGGCGTTCGCGCCCGGCGTGGCCACGGCGTTCGGCGTCTACCTGTTCATCCGCTCGAGACAATTGCCGGGACGGGGACCGCCAGTCTGAAGGCGGAGCGCGAAACGCGAGCCCGCATCGGTAGCGCTCTTGGCACTTCGGTACACCCATCCACGGCATCATATTCGCCGGGCACCGTTACGTGCAGCTTGCAAGCACACACAATACCTCCAACCAACGGATATGCCCTCACGTCGCTACGCGGCGGAGGCGACAACCTCCCTGACACCGGCGAAAGGCCCCTGAGCACCGTTCTCGATGACGCCTCCGTGGCGACACGGAGGTACCGTTCGGCTCAGCCGCGCGAGCGCGAAGTCTGCGCGCGCGGAGGGATGGTCTAGCGATGCGTCACGGACCACAAAAGGGAAAGACCGAGGTCCACGCGGAACCTCGGTCTTCCTGTCGATTCAATCAAAGGCGCAACGCTCGCGGGGCGCTCGCCTTTGCCGTCAGGGGCCGATCAGCTTCAGAGCGGGCAACGCGTCGCCCATCTCGTTGGGGTTGTCGCCGCGGCGGTTGTTTGCCCGATGCCAACTTGTTGGGCGGTACGGCCCGCGCCAAGATTCACCGCGGGGAGGTTGTCGCCCATCTGGTTGGCCCCACCGTCACGCCGGGTGGTGTCGCCCAAGCCAAGATTGCCGAAGTCGTTGGAGCCCAGCACTTGATCGCTCCGTTGTCGAGAATGGCGCACATGTAGCCCTCCGGGCGGTTGCCGTCGGCGAACTTGGCGATGGTTCGACCCGCACCGAGATTCAGGTAGGGCATGTTGTCGCCCATCTGGTTGGCCCCAAAGCCACGGTTTGTCGTGTTCCCTTGGCCCAACGCGCTCAGATCATTGCGCCCCCAGCACTTGCCGCGACCGTCCACGAATTGAACGCAGTACCCGCCCCAGATTGCTCCGCGCGGTGTGTTGCACGAACTATTGCGCGCGCACCCGCCAGATTTGGTCGTTGGGCGCAGCGCCATTGGTTGCAATGTACAGAAACCCATCGGGCCCGCGGACAACGGCCCGATACTGGGCGATGTTCTCGAGGGCTTGCGTTGGGCCCGCCGCAACGGCGGTGCCGGCGGCGTCGAAGCGTGCGGTGATGAGCTTGCGCCCGGCCAAGGCGCCAACAACCAAGCGCCCGTCCCAACTCTTCCAAGTCGGGCCACTCGCGAAATCACAGCCGCTGACGCCCTGCGAATCGGTGATCACGAGCCCCGGCCGCAGCGCGTTGGGATAGGCCGCGGTATCTGTCATTTTCGCCCCGGAGTAGCCGCTGTACCCGCCGTTGCCGTCATTGGGGTTCCAGCCTCCATTGCCGCCGGGCGAAAGGCGCGTCACCTCGTCGTCTTGGTTGGGGCCGTGCTCGCAGATGAAGGGCGCGCCATCGCCCGGGCGAAACGCGATGCCCTGCGGGTTGCGGAAACCAAAGGCATAGATCAAGCCTTGGGGGCCTATGCCCGGATTGCCCGGCGCCGCGGCGCCGTCGCGCGTGACGCGCAGCACCTTGCCGCCGAGCACGTTCTGGTCTTGGGGAACTGTGGCCGAACGCGTGTCGCCCGACGTGATCCACAGATGGCCATCGGGCCCGAAGCGGAGTCGCCCACCGGAGTGCCCGCCTTGGGAGCCCCAGGTGATGCCCGTGACGATGTCGCGGTCTTCGGTGGCGGTCGACCAATCGGCGGCCACGACGAAACGGCGCACGCGGTTGTCGATGGCGCCACCGCGCTTGGAGGCCATGAAGACGTAGAGGTTTCTGTTTTGCGCAAACGCAGGGTCGAGCGCGATGCCGAGCATGCCGCTCTGCGACTGAACGTCGAGATCCGATGGGGCCGCGAGCAGCAACTGCGTTGTGGTCTGCCCTTTGCGCAGGATGCGAATGCCGCCGCCGCGCAGGGAGAACAGCATGGTCTCGTCGGGGGCAAAAGCAATGTCCCAGGGCACGTTCAGGTTGGGGACGACCACCTCCCGTGCAATGACTGGGTCCTGGTCCGAGACGCCCACGGCGCGGAAGGTGATCTTGGGCAACCCTTCGGTGCTGACGCCGAGGGTGTTGTCGCCAGGATTGGGTCCCAACGTCCACGGGGTCTTGGCGATGCCCGCGTCGTCTGTCTTGACGGTCGTGGCCCCCACGTTGCCGCCGCCAGAGTCGACGGCAAACGTGACCTCGCGCCCGGCAATGGGCTTGTCGTCCTTGTCGCGCACGAGCACCGACGGCGGAATGGCCACGGCTTTGCCAACAGGTGCATACTGCACGTCACCTTGGGAGATGACCATGCTGCCCTGGGCGCCCGGAAGTCCCTCGGCCACGAACTGCACCGGCGCGAGGCCGGCGACTTCGGCCACCAGAACGTTGCGCCCGCGGACGGGGCCCAAGGTCCACGAGCCCACGGCAGCGGTGCCGTCGGCGCCGGTCTTGGTACGGGTGCCCGTGGCCGTACCTGCGCCCTCTCGCACCAAGAACTCGACGTCGACGCCGGGCACGGGATCACCATCGGCATCGGTCACGAGCATCCGCGGCGCGATGCCCACGGCCGTGCCCACCAAGGCGCTTTGACCGTCGCCCGCCACGGCGCGCGTGACGGTGGGCGCGCCCACCTTGCCGTCACCGCGCGAGACCACGCCAGCATCCTCGGCCGGGGCCGGTGCGCCAACGGTGGTCTTGCCATCGGAAGAACAGGCGGAGACCACGGGAGCCACGAGCGCAGTGAAGTAGGTGACGAATCTCACATTACGCATCCTTAACAGGTATCCTCAGGATTGGCTGTTCGCAAGCTCAACGCCGCGGCTGCTTGTTCCGTGGCCATGCCCCTTCCGTTCGCGCGCAAGATTCCCCGGCCGATCCGTTTGCGCGGACCGGTGGGCAGGATTCCACCTGGCTCTTGGCAGCTCGACGCCTCGACGTACGCTCGAGCAGCGCCCCCGAAACAGCGGCCATTCGAGCGCTACGCAAACGGCTTGGCGATGGGCCCGCCTGCGCATGTTTTACGACCACGTCGGCGCCCACATAGCGCCAACAGCACAAGCAACGCGCCGCCCCCCAAGCCCATCGAGGTGCGACCGCCATATGCCAGGCTGCAGCTTCCGGAGCTGTCGCTTGCGCCTGGTGCGGTAGAGCCCGCGGGCGATGGATCTTGGGCCGATGGCGGCGTGACCGGCGGGTTTGCGCTCGCTGCGCCGCTGCCGGGCTGCGTTGCTCCACCGGCGGGCGGGGGTGCGCTGCCAGGGGGTTCCGTTGTTCCGTCCACCTGGGTATCGCAGGCGCTTTGCTGCCGAACCGACGCGCCGACCAGGGCAACGTCGGCATCGAGCGATGTTTGCGTCAGCGCTTGGGTCGCGTCTGCGGCGCCCCGCAGCTTGGCCATGAAGTGTGCGGTTGCGTAGCGCGCCAGCACGACCTGTCGCTCCGCACTGGCTCCGCCTCCGCAGAACAGCGCGCACGCAACCCCGCGGTCCGGGAGCTCGCCGTCGCAATGGGTCGAACCCACCACCGAGACCGTGGTTGAGGGCCCCTTGCTAGAGCCGCCAAAGGCCTTCCAGCCACCTTCTTTGTTGCAGCCACCAGGGTTCGCGAACAACGTGAGCACGGGGGCACACACGTTGGCGAGAGCCGCCTTTCCGGCGTCCGAGTTGTCCACCGGGTCGAAGAGCACGATGGCGTCAGGCTTGGCGCTCTCCGCAGCCAGCACCGTCGCAAGGCCGCCCGCGCTGTGCCCCATGAGCCCCAGACGTTTTGAGGCTTTGGCTCCGCCTGCTGCACGAGCGGCGACGGCAGTCTTCGCAATCACGGCGCCATTGGTTGCGTGCGCACTTCCCGGAAACGTGGGCACTGCAACGACGAAGCCCCAGCTCGCGAGGTGCCGCCCCCAACCGATCTGATTCGACGCCGAAGCCGAAAAACCATGGCTCACCACGAGCACCGGGTAAGGACCTGCGCCCGTGGGCACAAGCAGCGTGCCTCCGGTGGCCCCGGTGCTTTGGGGGTCGA
>JBIKNA010000450.1:0-5918 GCA_044358965.1 Polyangiaceae bacterium | reverse complement strand
AGATGCTCCTGCTTCGAGCTGTTTCGAGGGCGACACCCAATGCGCCGGCCGAGACCGTGCTCACGAGCATTCAGATCGAGGTCCTGCGGCACTACGAGCCAGAGAAACTGCCTCGTCGAGGCGTGACCGCACATCATGCGCTAATGGCCGTCGCAGGACTCGGTGGCCACCTCAAACGAAACGGGCCGCCTGGCTGGCGGACGCATCAGCTACGGCATGCAAGAACTCGTAGCGATGACCGACGCCTGGGAAGCTGGCGCACGAAGCGCCGAGAAACGGCTTCAAGAAGCGATCAATCATTAGACGGGCACGGGCACGCTTACGGGCCAAGGAATTTAGGGACACACCCTAGGAAAGTCAGGGCAATTGGACGAGAAAACCCGCCCTACCAACCGGCACCACCAAAGGCACCCGGAGACCGAACCCGGCGGGATCCACCACGAAATCGTCGCGAATGAACGCCGCCATCGCGCCACCCGAAAGCTCGATTCCGACCGGTCCCACGACGTCGAGAGCGATCTCGCCCATCGCGCCACCGCGCAGCCAAGGCCGTGTCACGGTTTCGGACCGGGTGGCGCCCGATGCACTCGCGACCGCCGCTCCGCCCTCGAGCACGGGGACCAGGCGGCAGGCGAAGGGCCCGAGCGTCACGCGCATCAGGGATGGTTCGAGGCGCGCGGTCACCACCGAGACGCGCATCGCCAGCACGTCGTCCGTTCGCGCGGCGGTCGCGTAGCTCAGCGCCACACGGAGGCCGGGCGAAAACCCCTCCCGCTGTCTGGATACCTCCCCGAAGATGTCGCCGGCTACGCTGGTTTCACCACTGCCCGCCGCGGCGACGCTGGCGTGCGCACCTGTCCGTGCAGTCCAGGGGGCGCGCAGGGGAGCGGGAGATCGTGGGGCAATTCGCTCGGCGAAGGCGTCGTCAGCGGGCTCGGGAAGGGTCGTTGGTCCCCCCGACGCGCCGGGTTCTCCGCCAAGCGCCAGGGCTGCCACGAGCACAACGGAAAACGCCACGTCGGCGCAGGACCTGCCGCGCACAACGCGCTCACGAGCCACCTCGCCCGGCTCGATGATCGTCACCGTGCCCGTAACGCTTTCGCCTTCGGTTTCGAAGCGCACCATGATCTTGGTGTCGCCCTCCGTCCCGTTCCCGCGCGGTCGCGTGATTCGCGCGAAGAGCCCGCGCTCAAAATCCGCCGGTTCGAGGCACGAAGACCCGGGCGCTCCCGCGACCACGTGCACGGGTCCTCCGGGGGTTGCGGAGGCGGGGGACGCCCAGCACACGATCATCAAACATGCGGCGGCGGCGAACGCATGGCCCGGACTCACATCCGGAATGTGCCATCTTGCCCGCGGCGAGGGAAGCTTCTAGGTCCGGGGGCCCGCGTTTGTGGCCCCGCGCCCTGATGACACCGTCAAAGCGCAACAGCGGGTGCCGCGGTGGCGAAAGTCAACCCCGCTTGATGAGCCAAGGGGCTCAGCTACGCGGTGAGCGACCTATTCGCCGACAGCGAACTCGCCCACGCCCACCGCGACGGCCTGTTCATCACGCTGCGGTTGCAGGCCAATATGTACCATCGCTTCCACGCGCCGTGCACGGGCACCGTCACTGGCGTGGACTACATCGCGGGCGACACTTGGAACGTCAACCCGATCGCGCTGGAACGCGTCGAACGGCTGTTCTGCCGGAACGAGCGGGCGGTCGTGGATATCGCGCCGAGTTGGCCCGATACGCGCGTGGCGCTCGTGCCGGTCGCTGCGATTCTCGTCGGGGGCATCCGCTTCAACTTCATCGAGATGCCGCTCGACCTGCGGCATCGCGGCTTACGCCACTTCGACGCCACGGCCTCACTGGCCAAAGGCGCCGAGATCGGACGCTTCGAGGCGGGCTCGACGATCATCCTGTTTGCGTCGGGGCCGTTCCGATTCGCCGAAGGCATCACCGAAGGGCGCATCCTTCGCGTGGGCCAGCCTCTGCTCCGTTACCAACCGCCGGCGGATCGCGCTGAGAACAGCGACCGTCGACATTCCGGAGACGCCTGACCATGACGACCGCCATGCACACCGACGCCGTGAACATCGAAGGGACGCAGGCCCGCAAGCTGGGCTTCCTCGAAGAGCTGCAAGTCCAGCGCTGGGACGACCATCGTCTGTACCATCACAGCCGCGTCAACCAGTCGCTGCATCTGCTGAGCGCGTGCTGCTTCCTCGCCGTGTACGCGACGTTGCCGTTCTACCCCGCCTATGCCGCCATCATCGGCTGGATCGTGCCGATGTGGGTCCGCCAGATCGGCCACTTCTTCTTCGAGCCGAAGGGGTTTGACGCGGTCAACAACGCGACCTTCGAGCACAAGGAAGAGATCAAGGTCGGCTTCAATCTCCAGCGGAAGATCGTGCTCTTGGCGGCGTGGGCGGCAGTGCCTGCGGTGTTGTGGCTGAGCCCGACGGTGTTCGGCCTGATGCCCGCCTACGACGGCCTGAACGGCTGGGTCGAACGAACCGGGCTCGCTTGGCTGTGGCTTGCGGGGGTTGGGCTTCTGGCCCGCGGCTTCTGGCTCATGGCGACGCGCAACGCGCAGACCGGCATCGTCTGGATGACGAAGATCATCACGGATCCGTACCACGACATCAAGATGTACCACGCGGCGCCGTTGGCCCTTCTTCGCGGCGAGTGGATCGACCCGATGGACCACGTGCAGGGCCGGCACTCGTAGAGTCCGCGCACCGCCCCGGCCGAGGGGGCACCCACTCGGATCGAGAGGCGGCTTTTCGCCTCGCACCCGGTCGATGGCGGGGCCCGCATGACCGTTGACAGTCGGGTCGGGGCGCCCCTACCGTCCGCAATATGAGCTATCGTGGTTCGGTTGCGTTCGTGACGGGTGCGGGCTCGGGCATCGGCAAGGCGCTGGCCCTTGAGCTTGCGCGTCGCGGGGCGCGGGTTTGGGTGACAGACATCCAAGCCGAGGCGGCCGAATCGGTCGCTGCGGCCTGTGGCCCGACGGCGCGTGCGCTCGGTCTTGACGTGCGCGATGCCGAAGCCGTGCGTAACGCCATCGAGGGTGCCGCGCTTGAAGGCGGTCGGCTCGACTACGTTTTCAACAACGCGGGCATGGCCGTCGGGGGCGAGACCCACGAGCTCACGGTCGCCCACTTCGATCGGGTGCTCGACGTGAACGTCCGCGGTGTCGTGCACGGCGTGCTCGCGGCGTACCCGATCATGGTGCGCCAAGGGTCGGGTCATATCGTGAACGTGGCGTCTTTGGCCGGCCTCGGCCCCGCGCCGCTGCTCACCGCCTACGCGACATCGAAACACGCGGTCGTGGGTCTCAGCACAAGCCTGCGAGTCGAAGGCAGCGCGCTGGGGGTGCGGGTGAGTGCGCTTTGCCCGGCGGCGGTTGAGACGCCGATCCTCGACAGCGAAAACCCGTCGGACCTCCCGCAGATTTCATGGAAGCCGAACATGCGTGCGTTCCTGACGAAGCTCGGCGGGCCGCCGTATCCGGTGGACAGCCTCGCGACGGAGGCGCTCGACGCGATCACGGAGAACGTCGGCGTGATCGTGCTGCCCTCGCGCGCACGCTTCCTTTGGCGGCTGGGCCGCCTCTTGCCTGCGCTCGTCGAGAAGGCATCGATCGATGCGGTCGCGGCCGAGCGGGTGACGAAGCCGAAGGCGTGAGTCTGCAAGACGCAACTCCGGGCTGAATCGAAGTCTTGGCGATCCGGCTCGGGGCGATAGACCGCTCTTGTTCGCGCACCAGGTCCAGAGCCGGGCCCGCTCGGCGGGTGTGTCCGAACGCCGTGTCGATTCAAGCCGGTGTATGGGCCGCGGACGCCGATCGAGCCAGAAGCGCCCGGTGTGCGAAAGCGGCTCGCCGTCGTCGCTCGCAAGCCAAACCAGCGTATCGGCGCCTTCGGCCGGGGTTCGCAACAGCGGGCCGACGATACGCCGAAACGTCGGCAGCGAGCGTTCGACACCGGGGGTATCGGCCCAGCCCGGATGCATCGCGTGAACGACTACGCGGTCGGCGGCGAGTCTTTCGGCCCAGAGTTCCGTGAGTGTGACTTGCGCGCGTTTGGCGCGGGCGTAGGCCGTGGTGCCATTGTAGTCGCGCGGTGACATCTCCAGCGCGGCGACCGCCAAAGGCTCGCTGTACATGCCGCCCGAGGACACCCACAGCACGCGCGCCGGTGCGGCGGCCTTGAGGGCGGGCAGCAACAGGCCGGTGAGCAGGTGCGGCCCGACGAGCTGGCTTGCGACCGTGAGTTCGATCCCTTGGGCGCTGGTCTGACGCACGTCATCGAGCGCACCGGCGTTGTGAATCAGCACGTCGATTTTCGGGTGGCGCCGGAGCAGGTCGGCTGCTGCGGCGCGAAGCGCTACAAGGTCGCCGGTGTCGGCGATCACAAAGCCCACGTGAGGGTTGCCGGTGTCCTGTCGCAGCGCCGAGCAGACGGCTGCGGCCTTCGCCCCGTCGCGCGCAACGATCTCGACGGTCGCACCCATCCGGGCCAGTGCCCGTGCGGCCTCCGTGCCGATGCCGGACGTAGCGCCGGTGATGACAATGACGCGGCCCGTAAGGTCCCGTCCGTCAAACGACGCCCAATGATCGAGCCGTCGCCGCAGCGCGGACCCGATACGGGTAAAGCTGCCGATGACGCTCCATTCGAGGGCGGCGTCGAGGGCCCGGGCGGCGGGGCCCATCACGCGGCGACCTTCTGCGAGAGCACACGCCTCAAGCCGTCGGCCGCGCGATCGCCGATGAACCCGAACGCGAGCCGCAACAGCGGGTCGAACAGGGCCAGCGGGCCGTTGAGCGTGAGCGTCGCGTCGTAGGTCACGGTACTGCCGGAGCCGGCGGGCTCGACGGTGATTTCGTCGACCGAGGTGAGAAACAGGGTCCGGGCGACAAGCAGGATGCGGCGAGGCGGCGCGTACTCTTTGACCGTGTAGCGCATGACGGTTGTGCCGCCGGCGTGGACGGTCAGGTCGTAGGCCGTGCCGACGCCGGGTCCGTCACCGGTGACACGGACGACGCGCTTGATGCCGGGGTCCCACTCCACGAAATGGCGGATGTCGGCCATGTAGGCGAAGGCCTCGGTTGCGGGCAGCGGACAGGTGGCCGTGGTGACGTAGCTGCCATTCGTAGTGACCTTTCGTAGCCCCCGCCACGGCCCGGCGCGCGAGCGGATTGATCGTGCGCGACGTTCCTGGCCGGTACAAGTAGCACGGGGCGGGCAGTCACGCGACCGGACGCCAGATTGGGCGATCGATCCCATCACTGTGATGGAGCGCAACGCCTGTGGCGGCCCGTCGCGCGCCGCGCGCCCGATACTTAGCGCAACCGAATCAGGCACATGCGGCCGCGCTCCGATGCTGGCGCGGGTCGTGCCCTAAGCGTGAACGACACGGACAGCCCAAAGCGACCGCGTCGAAGCCTCACGACCCGTGTGCTGCGGGCAGCCCCTCCCAACCGGGCTGCCCCCGAACGCACGGATTTTTCGCCGAAAGCACTCGCTTGTCTGCGCTGCGGCTCCACGAGCCCGTGGCGACAGCCTTGCCCTGTGCGCCCGCCGGTACGCCCCCCGACAGACACAACAGACGATTTTTGAACGACCCACGAAAAAGGACCGACACCATGAAGAGCCTCAAGATTCCACTTATCTGCCTGCTGGCGAGCGCGTCGCTCGGCTTGCCGCTCACCGCCTGCGACGGCGAGGTTGTTGGCTTCCCCGATACCGACACCGTTGCGCCCGCTGTCTCGGCGACGACGCCGATCAACGGAGCCGTGGCTCACGTCGGTTCACGCCACGTCGGTTCACGCCTCCCAAGGGCGCCCAGCTTGTGCCAGACGGGCGGAAGTGGCGCGGCTCGGCACAGGGCGCGTAATGGGCGGTTATGTCGTCCGGGGGTTGTT
>JBIKNA010000449.1:0-5924 GCA_044358965.1 Polyangiaceae bacterium | reverse complement strand
GCTGAAACCGAGTTCCGAGCCAGGGCAGCGTGAAGCCCCAGCCGGCTGAAACCCAGTTCCGAACCAGACACCGTTAAGCCCCAGCCGGCTGAAACCGAGTTCCGAGCCAGGGCAGCGTGAAGCCCCAGCCGGCTGAAACCCAGTTCCGAACCAGACACCGTTAAGCCCCAGCCGGCACTACTTCTGCGGGCGGTAGAACGTGTACCGGCTGCTCGGGTGTTTGCCCGCGTCGTACCGTTCGACCACGCTGCCCGCGAAGGCCGCACGCACCTGCCGGTTCTCATTGCCCGACGCGTCGATGCGCGAGGGCTCGAAGGGGTGGAACGAGAAGATGCGATCGACGCCCCAGATGTCACCGTAGAGAACCGCCTGATCGACCAAGTCGCCAATGAAATAGCCGCCTTGGTTGTGGCACTTCTCGCAGGTGTTCTCGCGCACCTCGAGGGTGCCGGAATCGAAGCGGTTGGGCACGATGGTGGCGCGGCTTGCGTGGCCCGTAGGTCCGAAAGCCTTCATGGCGCCGCTCATCTTCCATGGGGTGCCGTACACAGACACGAACGTGGTGCTCTTGAGCAGCTCGGTGCTCAATGCGTCGTCGGCAAAGTCGGGCAGGGGAGCATCGACGGCGCCTTCGAGGGTGACCAAGTTGTTGAAGGCGGGGGACCCGATGGTCTTGGCCTGGAGGGTGCCGTCGTTCTCTAGCGCGTCCACCGCGCTCTTGAGGGCGGGGACGCCCTGCCAGTTGGGGCGCAAGCGCTTGATGCCCGCAGATAGGGTTTTGGCCGTGGGGAAGGGGCGGAAGGCGTTGGTGGCCCACTTGTCTTCGTAGCGTTCGCGCACGCGGATCTCGGTCGTCCGGAGGCCCTGGCTCGTCTCGAGCATGATGATTTCGCCGATGACCGTGCCCTTGGGGAAGGCCCAGTTCCAGCGCGTCGTGGGGAAGCCCCCTTGGTTGCCGCTGTCGATGCGGTAGGCCACCGGGAGGGTCTTGCCGCCTTCGGTGGGCAGGCTCATGAAGTTTACGATGCGCACGCTGGCGGAGTCGTCGGTGCCTGCGGTGTGTCCGAAGGGGAATGCCCAGGCCTTGCCATCGTCGGAGAACAGCTTCTTACCCTGCGGCACGATCAGGCTCTTGCCCGTGCTGTTGAGGCGCGCGCCAAAAGGCAGATTGCCGCCGTCGCCGACGGTGTCTTGGTAGGCGCCGGGCATCACGATTTTGTCCCAGTACAGGGTCGAGGGACTTTCCAGAATCTGTCCCAAGCGCTCGAAGCCAACCTTGGGCAGTGCAGCCTTGTACTCTGCAAGGGTTCCGGCCGACAGAATCTGCGTGACTGGCGTGCTCGACGGAGGCGCGGGCGCCTCACTCGGGGGGACGGTTTTTTGGTCGCGCCAGGCTTTGACCTTGTCGATGTCGGCTTGGGATAGCTTGGCGCGCGGCGCTGGCGGCATGGTCCCTTTGGTGAGGGTCTCGAGAACCTTGTCTGCCGTGGGGGCGTCGAGCGACGAGGCAAGGTTGAGCCAGGTGCCCGCGTGGTGGCACTCCGTGCAGTGCGCCTGCATCAGCGGCACGAGGGCCGCGTAGCCGTCGGGGTTCACCGCGGGGCCCGTATTGGTGGGCGTCTCCGGATCGTAGGGCTTCTCTGGGGAGCCCACAGGCTTGCCATCATCGGTGTCCGCGGGCTCGTTGCCCGAGGTCTTGCCTCGGCCGCTACGAGAGGGCTGGATCTGCTCTTGCTCGCAGGCTGCGATCAGCAGGGTGATGGATCCGAGCAGCAGGCCGGCGTAGCGCAGCGACGGCGGCGTTTTGGCCGTGATGGCGTGGGTTCCGTGGGATTTCGACGTCGCGTTCGCTCGGTTGGCCATGAAGATGCGAGCGATGGTCGCAAGGTGTGGGCCAATGAAGGCATTACAGCCTGGTGCTACTTTTTCAGTTTCTTCTTCAGTGCCGCGAGTTCGTCGTCGACCTCTGCCTCCAGTCGTGCGCGGTCTTCGGCCCGACGTGCGGCAGCAGCGCGCTCTTCCCGAGCGAGGTCTTCGGTCGTTCGCTCATGACGGCTCGGGGCACCGGGGCGCCCGGTGCTTTGGGATGTGGACTTTCCCGGCGGGGCATCGGCCTTGGCGGTGTCGTCGCTGACGTCGCTGTCGTTGTCGCCAAAGAGCGCATCTTCGATGGCTTTGCTTGCGCGCGAGACCGCCGAGCGTGCGGCCTCTTTGCCCTGCTCGATGGCGATCTCCGTGGCCTTCTCTCGGGCCCTCTTGCGAGCCTCGGCCTCGAGCTCTTCCTTCTTCTGCAGGAGCTTGTCGGCGACGTCCTTGAAGAAGCTCATGAACACCATCGTAGCTCTGGCGCTGCCGCGGCGTCGATTCCGCCTTGACCCTGCGGGAAAAGGGTACATGGTACTTTTACTATGGTTGCTGACGAATCGCAGCGAGCGTTGGGGGCCCTGCTGGGCATGGCCGTGGGCGATGCGTTTGGTACCACCCTCGAGTTCACGTCGCCGGCGGCGGCACCGTTTGCTCCACTGCTGGGCGGGCCGCATACCGAGATCACCGGAGGCGGGCCCTTTGGCGTTGCTCCCGGTCAAACCACGGACGACACGGCCATGGCCGTGTGCATCGCCGACTCCCTGCGCGAGCACGGGCGATACGTCGCCACGGATGTGGCTGCGCGCTACGTCGCATGGAGCCTGGTTACCTTCGACATCGGCGCGCAAACGCGCGACGCACTAAGGCGCGTCGCTGCGCACGAAGACCCGCGTGGAGCGGGCATCGAGAGCTGGCTCCAAGGCGGCAAGCGATCGGCGGGCAATGGCTCGCTCATGCGCACCACCCCCATCGGTGTGTTCTTTGCCCACGACGGCGAGGCGCGGCGCAGGGCCACGGTCGATGACGCACTCATCACGCACGCAGACCCGCGCTGTGTGCTTGCGTGTGCCGCGCACAATGGCGCCGTCTCTGCCGCCGTGGCCGCCCAGGCAGATTCCGGCCGCATGCTTGCTGCCGCCCGCGCAGAGGTGCATCAGGTGGTCCCCATGCTCGCAGCCCACGTCAATGCCGCCAGCGTCACGTCCGGGCTGACCGCGGTGCTCCACGACCTGGCTTGCGCCGAGCAAGACGACCCAGATCTCTACGGCGAAGAGCTACACATGCTTCGGCACGAGGGCTTCGTTCGTGTGGCCCTTCGCCTGTCGTTCCACTGTCTATTGCATGCTCCAAGCTACGAGGCTGGCCTCGTCGACGTGGTCAACCGCGGCGGCGACGCCGACACCAATGGCGCCATCACCGGAGCCCTGCTTGGCGCACGTTTCGGCGTTCGCATCATTCCGCGTCGCTTTCGCGACGCGGTGCTGGCGGCGCTGCTCGATGGTGCGCCATCGCCGTTTCGGGACCTGTACCACCCCAAGGCCATGGGGGCCCTGGCCGCGCGGCTCTATCCGGACCTTACTTGAGCGACAATGCGCCCAAGTAGTCGCGCTTGCCAACGCTCACGCCGGAGTGACGCAGGATGGCGTACGCGTGCGACAGGTGGAAGAAGAAGTTCGGGAGCGCGTGCTCCAAGAAGTAGTCCGCGCCGGTCATGGTCTTGCCCTCCCAGCGCGGTTGTGTCACCGAGCGCGTTGCTGCGCCCTCGAAGTCCTTCTCGCTGAGCGTGTCCAAGAACGAGATGGTCTTGGCAATGCGCTCACGCAGTTCGTCGAGCGATTGCTCGGTGTCGGGAAAGCCCGGCGCGTCCTTGCCGGTGAGCCGAGCGGCCGCCAGCTTGGCCGTATCGCAGGTGAGTTGAACCTGCCGGGCAAAGGCGAATTGATCGGGGGCGAGGCGGAAACCAAGGAAGAGGTTGGGCTCGAAGTTCTTGGTCTTGGCGAGCGCAGTGGCTGCGTCGAACCACTTGCCGAGTTGTCCCAGTTGCTTCTTCATCTGGCCGAAGGTCGCGTAGTACATGCGCCGCAGGGTAGCCCAAGGGAGGGCACAATGGTGGCGGCGGTGTTTCGCCCTAACGCGGCAATTGGTACTTTCGCTGCATGACCGCTGCTGCGTTGCCTCTCGAAGGCATTCGGGTGCTCGACTTGAGCCGGCTTCTGCCGGGGCCATTTGCCACGCTGGTCCTCGCGGACATGGGCGCCGCCGTGGACAAATTAGAGGACCTCGATGCCGGAGACTACCTGCGGCACATGCCGCCCAAACATGGCGATGACTCCGCCATGTTTCTGGTGCTGAACCGCAACAAGCGAAGCTTGGGGCTCGACCTCAAGAAGCCCGAAGGCAAGGCGGCCTTCTTGCGGTTGCTCCAGGGCTACGACGTACTGGTCGATCAGTTCCGGCCAGGGGTCCTTGCGCGCCTTGGGCTGTCGCACGACGACCTGCTGGCCGCGCATCCGCGCCTCGTGATCTGCGCGCTGACGGGGTACGGGCAGACCGGGCCGCATGCGCGTCGTGCGGGGCACGATCTCAACTACCTAGCGCGCGCCGGCCTGCTGGGCGCCCAGGGCCCGCACGATGGCGTGCCCGCGGTGCCGGGCTACCAGTTGGCCGACGTGGGCGGTGCCCTTTGGGCAGCAGTGGGCATTTTGGCTGCCCTGCACGAGCGCACGCGCACGCAGCGGGGCTCCGTGGTCGACATCTCCATGATGGACGCGGCCATGGGGTTTGGCATCAGCAACCTTGGGCAGCTCTTTGGTGGCCAGGCGCAGACGCGCGGGGCCATGGCGCTTACCGGGGGCATCGCGCCCTATCGAACCTACCGTACGAAAGACGAAAGGTTCGTCGCCTTGGCCGCCCTCGAGCCCAAGTTCTGGATCGCCTTCTGCGCCGCGGTTGGGCTCGAAGCCGACCTGGGAGCGCTCATGCCCGGTCCACATCAAGCCGCGCTCATGAGCGCGATCGAGAACATCTTCTCGCAACGCACGCTCGCCGAGTGGACGGCGTTTGCCCAGCAGCACGACGTGTGCCTGGAGCCGGTGCTCGAACCCCATGAGCTCGAGGCCGACGCGCAGGTGGTCGCCCGGGGGCTCATGTTCCCGCTCGGTGGAATGACGCACCTGCGCTTGCCCACCACGCCGCAGAGGCGCCAGCACAGCGAACCCCCCAAGCGGGGCGAGCACACCGACGACATCCTGCGAGAGGCGGGCTTCTCGGACGAAGAGCGCGCGGCGCTGCGGGCCAGCGGGGCCGCGCGCTGACCAACGCGCGCCTGCGCCCTCAGATCTTTCGGTACTCGTCGATGAACTCCCAATCGGCGATGAGGCCTTTGCGGAGCATCACGGAGAGCAGTGCAGCCAAGATGGGCTCCCACTGTGGCGAGTCACCGAGGATCTCGCTGGCGTCGGCGCCATGGGTCACGGCTCGCAGCGCGCTGACCAGGTCGCGCGCGGTCAGCGCCTCGTTGGCGCCGGGGTGCTCCGAAGACTTTTTGCCGCGGGCCGGAAGCGCCAGCGTGGTGCCGTCGAGCAGCGTGAGTTCGACCATTTTGCCGCGCTTGCCTGGCGGCGGAGCGCTCGACGTGCGAGGCGTTGGTGGCGCTGCTTGCGAGGCGGCGGGGGCGGCGCCGACCACGGATTCTCGTGCGACGGCGGGGGCCGGAGCGGGCGGCACCGAGGCCGTCGGCGCAACGGCCTGGGAGCCAGCCGGAATGGTTGGGGGCGCAGGCGTTGGCGCTGCGGGCTTGCGGCCGTCGCGAATGGTGGCGGGCACCACCGGTGGCTCGGGCTTGGACTCGATATTGACCGTGGGGGCCGGGTCTTCGCCGCCGTAAGACAAGCGGATGGCGCTCTTGATGTCTGTCGGGGACGCAATCATTGGCCGCGTAGGAAGCCCCGCGGCCCGGGACACCTCGCCCAGGGCGGCCTCGTTTTTGGGATCTTCGATGGCCACATAGAGCGTTTCGCCGTGGCCCTTGACGTGCCGCACGAAGATCGGAACGAGAC
>JBIKNA010000448.1:0-5928 GCA_044358965.1 Polyangiaceae bacterium | reverse complement strand
GAGATCTCGCCCATCTGGCACTTCTCGCCAACGGCCGCCACGCTGTTGTCGCACTGGATGGTGGTCGGCGTGGTCTGCTCGCAGCCCTTGGGGCCGCGGCACTGCGTGACCTCGAGCTTGCCCTTGCTGCTGCAGGCCAAGATGCCGTCGGGGTTGCAGTAGCCCTGCCCGGCCGTGCACTTGTCGCCCACTTTGGGGGGCGTCTTTTTGCAAGCGGCAAGGGGCAACAGCAGTGCAAGGCACACGAAGGCAGAAGTCCAGGTACGCATGGGCGGCAAGTTACCCGGAAATGCGCTGGCGTTGGTGCACGCACAAACGAAAAAAGGCCCGCGCGCCAGCCGGGCCTTAACGCGCCTTCATGACAAGGCGCCGTTGGACATGTGTTTCAGATCACTGGCAGCCGCACTGCGCCGCCAAGAGCTGCTTGGCTTGCTCGGGCGTGGTGCAGTCGCCGGTGAATGCCTTCTGAAAGCTCTTGTTGTTGGTGCACGCGCAGAACCCGCTGGTGCACGCAAGGCCGATGACCTCTTTGTTGGCGTTGAGCCCGGCGCAGCCGCACGCGCCGGAACCGGCGGTGCACTGGCTGATCACGCAGGCGGCCGCGGGCGGCGTGCTTGTGTTGCCGGAGGAGCTGGAGGAGCTAGACGAGCTGGACGAGCTGGACGAGCTCGAACCTGCACTGGTGTTGCCGCTGGAGGAGCTGGACGAGCTCGAGCTGCTCTTGGTGGTCGAGGTCTTCCCCGCGCCGTCGTCGTCGTCGTCATCGTCGGTGGTCTTGTTGCTGTTGGCGCGCTTGTCGCCGTAGGCATCGGAGGCTGGCTCGGCGGCGCAGGCAATGATGGCGATGGGGGCGGCGAGAGCGAGGAGGATGTGGAGAGCTTGGCGCATGGTGACTACACATGGAGCAAATTGGAGGCCATGTGCGCGCAGCGCCGACGGGGAGGAAATGGTGAGTTAAATCAAGGGGGATGGGACAAGGGATCCCCCACCCGTCGGTTGGATCCTTGGTGTCTCTTGGACAAGACAGGGCAGGGGGCGGGGGATTGGGAGGGGCGGGGGCTAGCCGGGGCGGCCGGGGTGCGGGTGCGGGTGCGGGTGCGGGGAGTTGGGGAGAGAGGGCTTGGGAAGGGAGAGAGAGGGGGGATCGGGGAGTGGAGCTGGGCTTAGTTGGCGATCAACTTTACGGCGGTGCCGTAGGCCAACACTTCGGTGGCGCCCTGGGCGAACTCGGTGGCGTCGTAGCGCATGCCGATGATGGCGTCGGCGCCCAGCGCGTCTGCGTGTTGCATCATGAGGAGATAGGCCTCTTGGCGCGCGGCCTCGCAAACGCTTGCGTACTCTTGGATGTTGCCGCCGGCCAGCTGACGGAACGCGCCGGTGATGCCTTGGCCGATGCTGACCGAGCGCACCACGATGCCGCGGGTGATGCCCAGGTACTGCGCAATGCGGTGTCCTTGCACCTCGTTGCCGGTGGTGACGATGAGGGTGGTGTTCGAAGGGCTTGCGGCCTCGCGGTAGGTGTCGGTCATGGTGCCCAGAACATGGGGTGGCGGCTGGCGCTCCGCAAGCGAATCCGGCGCGCGGTTGCGGCAATTCGAGGAGCTGCGGCTCGCCAACGCGCGCGGCCTGGTTTACGCTTGAAGGCTCATGACCCAGCCCCAGTCCGCCAAGTGTGGTTGCTGCGGCGCGCCCGATGACGGAGCGCTCGTGCACTGCAAGTTCTGCAGCCAGGCCATCTCCGCCGAGATCCTGGCCAAGGCCATCCCGTGTCCGCGGTGCCGCGTGGCCTGCCGGTGGGGTCATCAGAAATGCCCGGCGTGCCACAGTTGGATCATCGTGAGCTGCGTGTTCTGTGGCGCGCTGTCGCCCCACAACCAGTCCGCGTGCCTTGCTTGCCAAGAGCCCTTTGCCGGATCGATGGAGCGCAAGCGCCAGCGCGAGCAACAGGTGCAACATCAGCAGAACGTGCAAACTGCAGGTGTCGTGGGCAACGTGGGTGCGTCGTTCTTGGGCGCAGTGGTGGGGGCTTCGCTCATGAACCACCATCATGGCGGCTACCACCAAGGTGGCGGCTCCTACGAGTACGAGAGCTACGACACCAGCGGCGTCGAAGAGAGCATCCCGTCGGGGGGAGACTTCTTTGGTGGCGATGGGGACGGGTTCGACTTCGGCGGCTTCGACTAGCCTCCGTGCACGAGGAGTCACCAGGGCACCGGGGGCGTCTCTTCCGCAAAGCCGCCCTGTTGCCATGTTTGGAGTCTGCGGAATCGAGCAGGCGCACTGGACGACACGTGCGGTGCGCGGGAAAATCTTCCAGCGCCGCTAGAATCACGGCGTTCTTCGCGTCTCAACTGGGGTGGACGCCGAGTCCTCCCTGCGTTGCCTCGCCGCGCCTTCCTACACTTCGAAGCATGCGTTGCACGACCCCGCTCGTCATCTCGGTGCTCGGCTTTCTCGTTGGTTGTGAGCCGTCGACCTCCACTCTCGATCAAGCTCGTCCGTCGTCGTCCTCGAGCTCGTCCTCGGGGGCGGCATCGCCGACTGCAGAGACGGCGCCGGACACGTCGCAGCTCCCCGGCGAGGAGCCCGGTGGGACGCAGCAAACGGACGCTGGGGCTGGAAGTCCGGCGCCAGCCGGCTGCAATGGGGCCACCAAAGCAGGAGATCTGGACTGGACGATCACCAGCAAGGGGCGCTCGCGCACGCTCCGTGTTCATGTCCCCAAGGGTTACAACAGCCAGGTGCGGACCCCCGTGGTCATCAACTTTCATGGACGCAACTCCAGTGCCTCCCAGCAGGAGCTGATTTCCGAGATGACCCCCAAGTCCGACGCCGCAGGCTTCTTGCTCGTCTACCCCGCGGGAGTTGGTCAAACCTGGAATGCTGGTCTTTGCTGCGGTCAAGCGCAGAGCGAGAACGTCGATGACGTCGCGTTCACAAGAGATCTTATCGACGAGTTGAACGCCAAGCTCTGCGTCGACACCAAGCGCATCTTCGCAACCGGGCTCTCCAACGGCGCGTTCATGGCCAACCGGCTCGCCTGCGAGCTGTCGGATCGCATCGCGGCCATTGGTCCGGTGGCCGGACAGTTGCTCACGACATCGTGCTCCCCGGCTCGACCGGTGGCGATCATGCATTTCCACGGGACCGCAGACAACGTGGTGACTTATGGCGGCCAGTTCGGCACACCCAGCGTCGAGAGCTCCATCAAGTCGTGGGCCGCGCGCAACGGCTGTTCCGGTGCGCCCACGCAGACATACGCCAAAGGCGACGTAACCTGCGAGACCTATGGCAGCTGCAAGCAGGGCGCCGATGTGACGCTCTGCAAGATCGATGGCGGCGGACACACCTGGCCCGGCGGTTTCGCCGTGCCAGGCCTTGGCAAGACCACTAAGGACATCGACGCGACGGAAGCCATGTGGTCGTTCTTCGCCGCCCACCCCATGCCTTGACGTCTAGGTGCCGCTCGCTGCACCTGCACCCGCCTGGCGCAACTGCCGCAACCCGGGGATGCGTGGACCAACGCGAGTGACGTTCACGGGGCCATGAACTGCACGAAATAGCAGCTCGGGATGAGGTTTCCGCGTCCGATGTAGGGCGTGCCAAGGATCACGTCCGGCGGAGTGTCGAAGCATCATGTGGCGATTGGCCGGCCCCTCCTGTCCCCTGTTGCTCGCTGCGGGCGTGATCGCGTGCGACCCCGCAGCCCCCGCGCGTTACGCGACTGCTGCGCCGGCCCTGTCGGCCTCGCAGGCCGACGCCGGCTTTGTGGTGATGGGCGCAACGGTGTTCGACGGAGAGCGCTTTCGCACGGGCAACGTGCATGTGGTTGGTGCGAATGTCGCCGGCTTCGTCACCGAACCGCCGCCCGGCGCGCGGGTAGTTGCCGGCGCCGGACATACGCTCATGCCGGGGCTTATCGACGGTCATGCACACGTCGGCGACGCAGCAGGGAACCTAACAACGGTCATCAAGTTTGGCGTCACCACCGTCGTAGATCTCTTTGGGCCACCGGAGCTGCTTGCGAAGATGCACGCGACGGACGTGTCACCGGAAGGGCTTACACGAGCCTCGCTTGTCGGCGCTGGGGTCCTGGCCACGGCACCCGGCGGTCACGGCACCGAGTATGGCATCCCCATCCCCACCATCGAACGCCCGGCGGACGCGCAGGCATTTGTGTCCGCACGCAAGGCCGAGGGGTCCATGCTGCTGAAGATTGTGTACGACAACCAGAGCGAGACCACGGATGGCAAGACCACGACGATGCCAACTCTTGCCCTCGGCACGGTGCTGGCCCTTGCCACCGAGGGGCACCAGCAAGGGCTTCCGGTGGTGGTGCACGCGGGCACCTGCGAAGACATTCGGCAGCTGAGCCATCTGCCGGTGGACGTCATCGCGCACGGCTGCGCGCTTCCGAAAGGCGACGGGCTTGCCTCCGCGCTGGCGCAGAACAAGGTATTCCTTAACCCCACTTTGGCGGTGCAACTTCGGCCCTGCGGCATGGAGTATTGGATTCCCATCGTGTCGGACCCTGAGATCGCAGCTCGCCTGAACGACGAGGAAAACAAGCGTCTGGGCACCGACCGCCACGACCACAACATCGCGTGCAGCGAAGGGCGCTTGCGCCTGGTCCGAGAGTCCGCCAAGGCTGGCGTGCGGCTCATCGCCGGGCCCGATTCTCCTAACCGACGCCTTCCGCTTGGAGCGTCGCTGCTCGCAGAAGTACTGTTGCTTCAGGAGGCTGGCGCGACCATAGAACAGTCGCTTGCCGCGGCCACGAGCAACCCAGCGGATGCGTACCGGATTGCTGGACGCGGTCGTATCGCAAAGGGGCAGCGCGCGGACCTCCTGCTTGTTGCTGGGGATGCCAGTCGCGATTTGCGTGCCGTGTTGCACACCCGCTCGGTGTGGAAAGCCGGCGCGTTGCTGCGCTAGGCGTCCGTGGCTGCCGTCACTTGCAAAGCCCAGCGAAAGGGCCGAGGGGGCTATTTTTTCAGGTTCTTGAACAAGTCGCCCAGCGTGCCCAGAGACTTGGGCTGTCCGCCGCGCACGGCCTCGAACTGCGCGCGCTCGGCGTCGTCGGCGGCGCCGCGGAGGGATAGCTTGAGCTTGCCCTCGGCGTTCTCGAGCACCTTGGCGGTGACCGCCGTGCCCAGTGCGAAGGTCTTGCGAAGGTCGGTTCCTCGGGGCACGCCCAGCTCGGAGAGCGGCACGAGCCCACGGCCCGAGCGGCCCGGCGCGCCTTGAACCTGCACGAACACGCCGTAGTTCTCGATGCGCTCGATGGTGCCCTTGACCACGCTGCCCACTACGAGGCGCACCTCTTCGACGCGGGCGCCGGCCTGCGTGCCCTCGGGCGCGAGGGCCAGCGAGATGCGCTTGTCGACCGGGTCGAGCTTTTGGATGAGCACCAGCAGCGTGGCGCCGGGCTCTTTGGGCGTGTTGGCCTTGAGCTCACTTTGGTGCAGCAGGCCGTCGATGCCTTGGGCGATGCGCACGAACAAGCCGAACTCGGCGGCCCGGGACACGGTGCCCGACACCACGTCGCCGCGTTTGACGGGCAGCGCCGCCCACGGGTCGTCCATGAGTGCCTTGAGCGATAGCGTGATGCGCGTCTCGCCCTTCTCGTTGGTCTTGATCTCGCGGACCTGGACCTCGACTTGATCGCCCGCGTGCACGGCATCGGCCACGGCAACGCTGCGATCGTGGCCAATTTCCGAGCGGGGCAGCAGACCCTCGACGCCACCCAAATCGACGAACGCGCCGAAATCGCGCACGGCGCTGACGACGCCACGCACGGTGCTGCCCACCACGAGCTGGGCGATCTTGGCTGCGCCCTCGGCCTGCGCCTCGCGCTGAAGCAGCGTGCGCCGCGACACGACCACGTTGCGACCGTTGTCTTTGAAGTCCGTGATCAGGAACTGGAAC
>JBIKNA010000098.1:0-19453 GCA_044358965.1 Polyangiaceae bacterium | reverse complement strand
GTAGCTCCCGCCAAGAACCGTGCGCACCGGGCTTCGGGCTCGGTGCGTGTGCGGGTGCGGGTGCCCGGCTCGCGTGAGGGGCTGGGGCTGAGCCAGCGGCTGAATCTATGCTGCACACGCTCCTAGCCGGGTCTCAGCCCGTCAGGTCGCAACGCCGATCTCGTGGCGCATGGCGCGCAAGAACACCTGCATCACCTGCGTGCGCTCGCGCGCCAACACCTTGGCCGCGTCGGTATGCATGCCGCCTTCCAGGCGCAGCAGCTTCTTTTCGAAATGGTCGAGCCCGAAGCGCTTGTCGTCGAGCGGTCGGCGTTGGGCCAACGGGTCTTCGGTGTCATAAAAGGCCGAGCCCATCTCGGCACACGATGCGAAACATCGGGCGATGCCGATGGCGCCAATGGCATCGAGGCGGTCGGCATCCTGAAGAATCCGCCCCTCGATGGTGTCGGGCACCACCCCTTTGGAGAAGGCGTGGTCGCGGATCATGGCGGCCACAAGCTCTGCAAGGCTCGCGGGGTGCCCCACCGCGCGCACCGCTCGAAAGGCATGTCGGGCACAGACATCCCCCGACTCCCTCGAGCGCGGGTGCCCCTTGGGAAAGTTCCAGAGTTCGTGGAGCAGTGCCCCGAGTTCGCAGGCGAGCACTTGGGCACCGGACTGCTCGGCCAACTGCACCGCGAGCGCGCGAACGCGCAGGACGTGAGCGAAATCGTGGGCCGGTCCCTGGGAACGGCAACGGCGCTGCGCAAGGCCCAGGAGCCGCTGTTGCTGGAGTTGCGCGTTCATGCGCGTTGCCAACTCGGCAGCGGTGCGGGGCCTCGCGGCACGTCGAGCAAGGAAAGGAGTTCTGCCGGATCCCGGCTAACCGTGAGCAACACGCGGTGGGCCGGGTCGACGAAGCCCTGACTGGTGGCGTGGTCGACGAACGCGAGAAGCCCGTCGTAGAACCCATCCACGTTCAGGAGCCCGATGGGCTTGTTGTGAATGCCGATCTGCGCCCATGTGAGCACCTCGAAGAGCTCGTCATAGGTGCCAAAGCCGCCCGGCAGCGCAACAAAGGCATCGGCGAGTTCGGCCATGCGAGCCTTGCGCGTGTGCATCGAGGGCGTGACCTCGAGGGCGCTCAGGCCGGGGTGCCCGAGCTCCCGCGTCTGCAACGACTCGGGGATGACGCCATGAACCTTGGCTCCATGGGCGATGGCGCTGTCCGCAAAGGCCCCCATGACGCCCACACTGGCGCCACCGTAGACAAACGAGAAGCCGCGCTCGGCGCCCGCTTTGGCCAGGGCCTGCGCAGCCTGGATGTAGGCAGACGTGGCCCCCGGACGGGAACCGCAGAAGACACAAATCGTTCGGATCGACATTTTGCGAATCATTCTCCCAGTTCCGCCGGTGACAGAGAAGGGATAGCCTGTACCCGAAGCATGGCAGTTCCGGACTCCCTTGGCCTGGTCGGCGACGAGATCGACCAGATTCGGTTCGACGAAGTCGTCGACCAAGGGGGCTTTGGTGTGGTCTATCGCGGCCACCATACGGGTCTCGACGAGACCGTGGCCGTCAAGTGCATGCACATGCGACGGGCCTACGACCCCGAGCTCGCAGCCCAGTTTCGCGAACGATTCCGCGACGAGACCAAGATCGCCTACCGGCTGTCGCGCGGCAATCTCGACATCGTTCGCAGCATCACGAGCGGCACCTTGCGTGCCCCCAAGACCGGCGCCCTGGTGCCCTACACCGCATTCGAATGGCTCCAGGGCAACTCCATGGCCAGCGAGCTCCGCATGCGCCAAGAGCGCGGCCTGCCCAATTACACCCTCGACGAAGCTGTTCAGATTTTCGACAGCGCCGTCACGGCCATTGCCTATGCGCACGAGCAAGGCGTGGTGCACCGCGATCTCAAGCCGGGCAACCTGTTCTTGGCGCAAACGCGCGACGGCCTGCGGCTCAAGGTGCTCGACTTCGGCATTGCCAAAGCCTTCCAAGAAGACGCCATTCTCAAGACCGAAGCGCAGACCGAGGCGGGCATCTATCTGTGCTCGCCGTCGTACGGTGCCCCGGAGCAGTTCGACAATCGCTACGGGCCCGTAGGCCCGTGGACAGACGTCTACTCGTTGGCGCTGGTCTTCCTGGAGATGCTCTCGGGCAAGAAGGCGCGGCCGGGCCGCAACCTGGGCGAGGGCGCCCTCAAGATCACCAACCGTGACACGGCCCAACCCAAGGCCAGCAGCTTGGGCATCCGTGTGCCCGCTCGCGTCGAGTCGGTGCTCTATCGAGCCGTAAGCCAATCCACCGACGGCCGCCCCAAAGACGCCGCCACGTTCTGGGGAGAGCTGCGCGACGCCATGTTGGCCGTGGCCTCCGACGACGGCGAGACCATCGCCAACGACTCGCTACCCGGCACCAAGCTCATCCGGGAGGCCATCGCCAAGGCCAAGAGCGAGGGACGCATCAGCCAGGTCAACGACAGGCCGTCGTCGCCCCGCTCACTGCCGCCGAACGCCCCGCCGCTCGACTCGCCGCGGGTAGCGCCCCTGCCGGCGCACCCCATGCCGCAACCAACCCCGTACCTGTCCGGTCCGCCTCCGTCCCCGCGGGCGCCGCAGTTCGGTGGCACGTTGCCGTTGGGGTCCACCATGAACCCCAACCTGCCGATGCCGCCGCAGCCGTCGATGCCGCCGCAGCCCTCGCAAGGGCGCCCTGTAATGAACACGGGCCCGCAAACGCCCCTGCGCGTGCGCCACGAGAACACCACGGTGCGTACCAAAGAGTACGCGCCGCCAGCGTCCCGACCGTGGCTCTGGGTCATCGGCATCTTGGTGCTGTTGCTCGTGGGCATCAGCGGTGGCGCCGGCGTCGCCATGCATTTCATGCGGCGCTGACGTCAGCGACCTTGCCCGAAGCTCGGGCTCGCTGGCCTTTTCGTGCCTCGGTTGCCGGAGGCCTTCCGTCCTTCCCGCATCATCGGCAAAAGCCTTCGTAGCCTGACGTCGAATCACCGTCGGTCCTTGGGGCACACAGGTGCCTCCAAGCGTCAGGCGGCCGCGTCCAGCTCCTGCAACATGCCGTCGCCCGTCAGCCTATCGGCGGACAAGCCGAACATGTATTGCGCGAGCCCCGCGCGCTCGTAGTGCGGCAGGATGCGATCGGACAATAGGCCGATGGTGCGCAGGTTGGGCACGAGTCGCGTGAACATCACTTGCCGGAACTCGCTCATGCCCGGGGACCCGGAGATGAATGTCTTCCATTGCGACCAGCTCATGCGGCCGCCGAACCACTCTTCGTAGACCTCGCGGGCCAAGAAGCGATTGCGCATGAGCAGCGCGACCTCGAAGGCCCAGTCTTCGCGTTCTTTGCGCTCGCGTTCGGACAAAAGCTTGAAGTGCTCGCGCAGCGCCACCACGCCGTAGTGCACGTGCCGCGCCTCGTCTTGGATCACGCGCCGGAACAGCTCTTTGAGCACCGGCTCCTGCGTGCGCTTGTAGAAGGTGCCAAAGGCCCCCAGGGCGAGCCCCTCGATCATGATCTGCATGCCCAGGAACTTCATGTCCCAGCGCGAGTCGGTCATCAGCGAATCGATGATGACGAACAGGTTGTCGTTGACCTGGTAGAGCTTGCCCAGTTTCTGCGTCAGGTACCGGTGAAACACTTCGACGTGGCGCCCTTCATCGACCACTTGGGTGGAGCCGTAGAGTTTGCCGTCGAAGAACTGCACGGACTCGGTGACCTGTGCCGCGGCCAGCAGCGCGCCTTGCTCTCCGTGCAAGAACTGGCTCAGCATCCAGGCGGCCACGTCGGCCAGGAGTTTTTGTTCTTCGGTCTTGGAGAGCACGATGCCGTAGTCCCGCAGACGGTCGGCACCAATGAAGTCTGCAGGCAGAATGGGCACACTCGGGTCGAGCGGGTCGACATGTGTGGCCCAGGGAACGTCTTTGGCACCGTCCCACTGGCCCTCTTTGGCGCGGTCGTACAGCGCGCGCATTTCTTGTTGGTCTTGGGGGTACGTCCAGTCAAAGTGCGCCGCGTGCGCAGACACGGTGTGCGTAGGGCGCCCTTGTTTGCCGCGCTGAAGCACCAAGCCGCGCACCGCCGAAGGGCCAAGGGCACGCAAGACCCGCACGTCACGAACCTCTGCAATGAGTCCCACGATGTCGGCGTAGATGCCGAGCTCTCGGGCCAGGCCTTGTTTCCACCCGCGAAGATCCACGTTCATGGCTCACTCCCTTCGGCTGCAGCTTCGACGACACACGCACCAAGAGGGCGCGCGATGCATGGCAAGGTGTACCCCGCCGCACGCTCGGCCTCGCTCAGGCAGTTGGGTTCGGGCAGGCTCACGTCGCCGGACACCAACTTGACGCGACAGGCGCCACAGCCCCCCATGGCGCAGGAGTACGGCATACGCAGCCCGCTGCGCTCGGCCGCCTCGAGCAGGGTCTCCCCGGACGCCACGGAGACTTGTCGCTCGTGTCCAAGCTTGTTGCGCAGGGTGAGCAGTTGCGGCGCAAGAGAAACGCCGGTGGATACCCCCAGGGTGAACCGCTCTTGACGGACACGCGACGGGTGAACCCCCACGCGTGCCAGCGCTTGCTGCACCTCGTCGCGCATGCCCTGGGGGCCACACACGAACACCGCGGCTTCGGCGGTGACGCGCGCCTCCAAGCCCAGCAGATAACTCTCGACGGTGGCCGCGTCGAGGCGGCGCTGGGGCTCGCTATCGGGGCCGCCTTGCTCGAACACGTACCGAACCTGGATGCGATGCGGATGCGCGCGACAGAGTGCGTCGAGCGCCTCGGCGAAGATGGCGTCTTGGCGCGAGCGGCTGCCGTAGATCAAATACGCGCGACCGGCGACGTCGCTGTCTGCAAACGCGGCGAGCATCGAGAAGACGGGTGTGATGCCGCTGCCCCCGGCCAAGAACACAGCCGTTGGGTGCACCCGCGGCTCCCAGACGAACTGTCCGAAGGGGCCGCGCAATCGCAGGGTGTCGCCTTGGCGGACGCGCTCGGTGAGCACGGTGGAAGCCGCACCGCCGGCGATGCGCTTGATGGTGAACGAGAGTGAAGGCGCGTTGCCCCGCATGGATCCCGGGGCGCAGGAGACCGAATAGTTGCGCCGCAGGGCCCCGGCGGTTCCTGGGACCTCGAGGTTGAAGAACTGCCCGGGGGCGAAGTCGCCGGGGGCACCTTCGGCAGGCCGAAGCCACAAGGTGGTCGCATCGGCGGTCTCTTGCACGACCTCGGTCACCACAAAGGTGCGCACGCCGCCATCGACAGCGCTCGAGCCGTCTTGGCGCGCGCTCTCGCCCGTGATCAGGAAGGGCGGGCGGGGCGTACCTCGCAACCGCCCAAACACATGCCGAACGTCATGAACCCACCGCGCCCCTCGCCCCACCCGGCCCAGCGTCTCCATCATCCCAATATTCTACCCCATGGTCGAATATAGTCAAGGCAGCCCCAATAAAGGGTGTTTGGAGCACGGAGCGCCCCCCGGCGCCCCTGGGCGCGTCGTCGCAAAAGAGCACCCGATTTTTGCCGCCACCGGTACTAGAACGCGGCCCCATGTCCCTCTTTCAGAAGGCACCGGTCACGCCCGAAGAGCTCGAACGCTGCAGGCCCTTGGCCATCCCGCCGGAAGAGGTGCTCAAGTTCGACGAAGAAGAGTGGTACCGCCGCGCCTATCGCGGCGACGACGTGCCCCAGCTCACGTTTCGCTCCGTGGCCCTCGGCACCGTGCTGGGCTTCTTCTTGTCCTTCACCAACGTGTACATCGGCCTCAAGACGGGCTGGTTCCTGGGCGTCGCGCTCACGGCGTGCATCTTGTCGTATGCCATCTGGACGTTCATGCGGAAGGTCGGCGTCGCCAAGAGCGAGATGACCATCCTCGAGAACAACTGCATGCAGTCCACGGCGTCGTCCGCGGGCTATGCGACGGGCAACACGGTGGTGTCCGCCATCCCGGCGCTGCTGTTGCTCTCCGTCACCGAAGACAACCCGGGCGGCGTGCAGATGCGCTGGCCCGTGCTTGCGGTGTGGGTGCTGGCACTGGCATCGCTGGGGGTGGTGCTCGCCATTCCGCTCAAGCGCAACATGATCAACCGCGAGAAGCTCACCTTCCCTTCGGGTACCGCGGCGGCGGTCACACTCCAGGGGCTGTACGGCAAGGGCAGCGAGGCGTTGGCCAAGGCACGTACGCTTTTCCTCACCGGCGGCATTGCGGCCTTGGTGCCGCTACTCAAGGACCTGGAGATCAAGAAGGTCGTCGACGAAAAGACAGGCAAGGTGGCCCGAGAGGCGCTCTTGCCCGGGCAGAGCAACGTCTTCGACTGGATCCCCGCGGTGCCCGACAGCATGCACGATCGCTTTCCGCTGCTGCATCACTTCTTTCACGCGCGGCTCGCAGCCAAAATGGACATCCCCCAGACGTGGAAGCTCAGCGACTACCAGATCAAGCTCGACCACGGCTTGGCGCTGGTGTTCGCCGGCATGATCGTGGGCCTGCGCATCAGTGCTTGGATGGTGGGTGGCGCGCTGATCTTGGCGTTCTTCATCACGCCCAACGCGCTCGAAGCGGGCTGGACCAACGCCGCCGGCAAGCTCGTTGGCGCGGCCACCAAGCCCGGGTCCGCGTGGAAAGAGATCGGCATCTGGTGCGGCGCGCCGCTCTTGGTCTCCGCAGGTCTCGTATCCTTCGCGTTGCAGTGGCGCACCATCGCCCGCGCCTTCTCGGGACTCATCGGCAAAGGCGACAAGGGCACCGTCATCGAACGCGAGCTGCCGGACGGCACCAAGGTTCAGGTCTCGCCGGAAGACGTCGAGGTCCCGGGGCGCTGGTTCTTGTTCGGCGCCATCGGCGCCGGCGCGGGCGTGGTCATCGTGGCCTGGCGCGCCTTCAACGTGCCGTTGCACCTGGGTGTGCTCGCGGTGCTCATGACCTTCGTGCTGGGCCTCGTGGCGTGCCGCGCCACCGGCGAGAGCGACATCACCCCCGGCGGCGCCATGGGCAAGATCATGCAGCTTACCTACGGCGTGCTCATTCCGCAGAACGCCACGGCCAACCTCATGACCGCAGGCATCACCTCGGGCTCGGCGCTCGCCGCTGCGGATCTTCTGAACGATCTCAAGTCGGGCTACCTGCTCGGCGCCAACCCCCGCCGGCAATTCATTGCCCAGGCCATGGGCATTGTCACGGGCACCATCGCCACCACCCTCGGGTATTTCTTGCTCGTCCCCGATGCGCGCGTGCTCACCGGCGTCGACGGCAAAGACCCCGTGTTCCCTGCCCCCGGCGCCCAGCAGTGGAAGGCCGTGGCCGAGGTCTTCAAGTACGGTCTGCACAACCTGCACCCCATGTCCCAGACGGCCCTCAAGGTTGGCCTGGTGGTGGGGGCCATTCTGGCGCTCGGCGAGGGCCTTGCGCCCAAGCGCTTCCGCAACTGGATTCCCTCGCCCACGGGTCTGGGTTTGGGCATGATCTTGCCGTTCTTCTACCCCTTCGCCTTCTTGCTCGGCGCACTCTTCAAGACCGTGTGCGACCGACTCAACAAGGACTGGGCAACCAAGTACGTGACCCCCATCGCGGCCGGTGGCATCGCCGGCGAGAGCATCGTGGGCGTCATCGTCCAAGGTCTGAACAACTTCGTCCTGAACTGATAGGCTCACGGTCTGATGCAGAGCGCGCGCAAACCGAGACGATTCCCAGAGCAGCTGGGTGCGCGCGCCCGAGCTTGTGTCTTGGCTCTGGCAGCAGGGGCGTGGTCTTGCACCAGCACCGTCGCCAGCCCGCCGCCGGTGGTCACGCCCTACAGCGCCAACATCAAGAAGATCGTGGTCGAGGTGGACTACGCGGCAGACGCGGTGCCCTACACCGGCAATGCGCGCTTCGTTCGTAAGCAGATCCCCGACATCTGGGAGATCACCCGAAAGAACCTCGAGCGGCTTGCGCCGGGGCGCTCCGTCACCATCCCGAGCGAACTGTCGCAGATGGAGGCCCTCGACGACGTTGCCGGATCCACGTTCACCTCGGAGCAGATCCAGGAGATCGCGGCCAAACACCGTTCGCAGAAAACCGCCGGCGACACCGTCAGCTATTACATCCTGTACCTCAATGGCGTGCTCAAAGACGACACCGGCGCCGAGCGCAACGAGGTCCTCGGCGTCAGCATCGGCGACACGGGCATCATCGCCATCTTCAAGCCCGTGATCGCGTCGTCGGCGCCCAAGAGCCGCGACGCGCTGCTCAAGTTCATGGAGCAATCCACGCTTACGCACGAGCTCGGCCATGCGGTCGGCTTCGTCAATCGGCATGTGCCCATGGTCACCCCGCACCAAGACACGGCACATGGAGCCCACTGCACCAGCGACAAGTGCGTGATGTACTACCAAAACGAAGGGCCCTCCGCGGCCATCGCCTTCGCCAGTCGGCTCTCCGAAGAGGACGGCGAGATTTTGTTCGGGCCCGAGTGCCTGGCCGATGCAGACAAGGCGGCGGCGCAGTGACCAGCAGCTTGCCCCCGGCCAAGTTCCGCTTTGGCATCGTCCGCGGTGCCGATTTCGTCGGTCTGTCTACGCTGCGCAAGTTGTGCGAGGCCGCAGGCAGCGCGCTGGGCATGCCCGTCGAGGCCACACTGGTCCCAGACCACCGCAGCCTGGCCGAAGATCTGGCCGGTGGCCACGTGGCCTTCGGGTGGCTATCGCCCTTGTTTGCGCTGACGCTGCTCGACCGCGAGCTCGCCAACCCACTCGCGATCCCCGTGCGCAAAGGTCAAATTGCCTACCACTCGGCGCTCATCACCAAGAAGGGCGGCCCCAAGACCTTGGCCGAGCTCGGGGGCACGCGAGCCGCGTGGGTCGACCAAGACAGCGTCGCCGGCTACGTGGTGCCGCGCACGCACCTGGCCGCCGCGGGGCACGATGTCCGCAGGTTCTTTGGTCGCGAGACGTTTCATCATGGGCACCGCGCGGTGGTCGATGCCGTGGCCCGGGGCGAAGCCGACGTTGGCGCAACTTACTGCCAGCTCGGCGATGACGGGCAGGTGGTTGGCGGCGCTTGGTACGACGCCAACGGCGAGCGCACGCGCCCCATCAAGGTGCTCACGACCATGGGCCCCATCCCCAACGACGCCCTGCTGGCTGCAGCCAAGGTTCCGGCCAGCGTGCGGGTGACGCTCACCCGGTTCCTGCTCACGCCCCCCAAAGAGGTGCAGACGCTTCTCGAGGGCGTTTTCGATAGCTCGCAGTTCCGTGTGGCCGATGCCACCCACTACGAGCCTCTGGGGCACATTCTGCGTACGGCGCGCGCCCGAGGCTACGACGCCCTGCCGTCGGACAGCCGAACAGCGATCCGAATTCGCTAAAGTTGGGCTAGAACGCTGCCATGTCGCAGCCTGAGCTCAAGTGCCTCCTGCTCGAGAACATCCACGCCTCGGCGCTGGAGATCTTCAAGAACGCGGGGTTCCGCATCGAGACGTTGCCCCGGGCCCTCAAAGAAGACGAGCTCATCGCCGAGCTCAAGGGTGTGCAGGTGCTTGGCATCCGCAGCAAGACCCGCGTCACCCCCAAGGTGCTCGAAGCAGCGAGTGATCTGCTGGTGGTCGGGGCGTTCTGCATCGGCACCAACCAGATTGCCCTCGACGCCGCGCACAAGCACGGGGTCCCGGTGTTCAATGCGCCCTTCAGCAACACACGCAGCGTGGCCGAACTGGTCATCGCCGAGGTGGTCTCGCTGGCCCGACAGCTCACGGACCGCTCTCGCGAGGTGCACGAAGGCAAGTGGCGCAAAATTGCCACCAACTGCTACGAGGTTCGCGGCAAGAAGCTCGGCATCGTGGGCTACGGCCACATCGGCTCGCAGGTTGGCGTGCTGGCCGAGGCCATGGGCATGCGGGTCATCTCCTACGACATTCGCTCCACGCTCCCCATGGGCAACAACAGCGCTGTGGGCTCCCTCGACGAGCTGCTGGGCGAGGCGGACTTCGTGACCATTCACGTGCCCGAGACCCCCCAAACCAAGAACCTCATCGGCGAAAAGCAGATCGCCGCCATGAAGAAGGGCAGCTACCTCATCAACGCCAGCCGGGGCACCGTGGTGGACCTGGACGCACTTGCCGCGGGCCTCAAGTCGGGTCACGTGGCCGGCGCTGCCGTCGATGTGTACCCCGAAGAACCCGAGGGCAACGACGATGGCTTCAAGAGTCCGCTGCAGGGCTTGTCCAATGTCATCCTGACGCCGCACGTGGGTGGCTCCACCGTCGAGGCCCAGGCCGCAATTGGCCGCGAAGTGGCGAACAGCTTGGTCAAGTTCGCCCAAACCGGCGCCACCACCGGCTCCGTCAACTTCCCGCATCTCGAACTGCCCCTGCGCAGCGGTGCGCATCGCATTCTCAACGTGCACAAGAACGTTCCGGGCGTTCTGCGTGACATCAACCGCATTGTGTCCGACAAAAGCGCCAACATCGAGGCCCAGCTCCTGGGCACCGATCCCGAGATCGGCTACCTGGTCATGGACATCGGCGAAGACGTGTCGCTCGACGTGCTGCGCGAGATCAGCGCCCTAAAGACGAGCATCCGCACGCGCATCGTGTACGGCGCATAGCGGTCACCCTTCGAGGCGCCCGGGTGCTCGCTCGAACTCTCGTTCCCCTCGTTTCCTCGTTGCCACTTCGGCGCGAGCGAGAACGGGAGGCCGCGCGTTAGGTCTTGGGGCCCGGCCAGTGACGGAAGCCCCCGGCCATGCTGCGCACGTTGGTGTAGCCCATCTTTTGGAGGGCATCGGCCGCCAGCGCCGAGCGAAAGCCACCACCACAATACAAGACGATGTCGGCGCCGTGGTTGGGCACCGCGTGCTCGATGTCGCGCTCGATGACGCCTTTGCCGATATGCCGGGCGCCGGGGATGTGCCCCGCCGCAAACTCGCTCTCTTCGCGCACGTCGATGAACTCGAAAGACTTGCCGCTGGCCTGCAGGGCCTGCACCTCGGCGGCAGAGATCTCCTTTACGTTGCCCATCACGCTCTCTACGATCTTGAGGAATCCGGGGCTGTGGTCCATGGCCGCTAGGCTAACATGCGAAGGCCCATGACAAGTGCGCTCACCACAGACCTGGCTCGCTTGGTGCCCGAAGGGGTCACCGACGCGGCCGACGAGCTTGCCCACTACGGCCGGGACTGGACCCGGGTGTTCACGCCGAACCCCAGTTGCGTCGTGTTCCCCAAGACCCACGAGCAAGTGTCCAGCGTGCTGGCGTATGCGCACGATCGCTCGTTGCCGGTGGTGCCCTCGGGCGGCCGCACGGGCTTGTCTGGCGGCGCCGTGGCCAAAGACGGCGAAATCGTGCTCTCCCTTGCGCGCATGGCCCAGCTGGGGCCCGTCGATCCGCACGGACTCACGGTGCACGTGCAGGCGGGGGCCGTCACCGAAGCGGTGCACCACCATGCGGGCGATCACGGCCTTACCTGGCCTGTGGACTTCGCCTCCAAAGGGTCGAGCCACGTGGGAGGTAACATTGCCACCAACGCCGGAGGTGTGCGCGTCATTCGCTACGGGCTCACGCGGCAGTGGGTCTTGGGCCTCGACGTCGTCACCGCCAACGGCGACACGCTCAAGCTCAATGGCGCCCTCGAGAAGAACAACACCGGGCCCGACTTGCGGCAGCTGTTCATCGGCAGCGAGGGCATCTTGGGCATCATCACCGGGGCCACCCTCAAGCTCACGCGGCTCCCGGGCAAGACCCACGTCATGCTCTTTGCTGTGACCGACTTGCCCGCGGTGCTCCGCTTGTTCGCCGAGGCCCGGGCCCAGGGGCCGTTCACCATCATGGCCTACGAGTTCTTTACGGACTTGTGCCTGGCGCGGCTCATGCGGCATCGCAATGTGCGCTCTCCGTTCTCGGCGCCGTCATCGCACTACGTGCTGCTCGAGGTAGAGCAAGCCCAAGGCGATGCGCTCGAAGCCTGGGTTGCCAAAGTGTTCGAAGAGCAGCTGGTGCAAGACGGCGTGCTGGCGCAACACGGCGGCGAGGCCCAAGAGCTATGGGCGCTGCGCGAGGGCATCAGCGAATCGCTGAGCGCCACGGGCCTGCCACACAAGAACGACGTGGCGCTGCCCATTGCCAACCTCGAGGCCTTCTGCGCACGCTTCGCCCAGGTGTTTCAGCAAAAATACGCAGGATGGGAGATTTGTATTTTTGGTCACGTGGGCGACGGCAACTTGCACATCAACGTCATGAAGCCCGAGGAGCTATCGAAGGACGACTTCTTGGGCCGCACGAGCAGCGCCGACATGGCCCTCTTCGAACTGCTGGCCGAGCACGGCGGTAGCATCTCCGCAGAGCACGGCATCGGCCTGCTCAAGAAGAAGTACCTGCACTACACACGTAGCCCGCAGGAGCTCGCCCTCATGCGCGCACTCAAGACAACGCTGGACCCACGGGGCATCTTGAACCCGGGCAAGGTGCTGTAGCGGCCGCTACACAGAGAGCGATAGCTCCCAGAGCCCCTTGGTCAGTTCGACGGCCGACCGGGGAAGCGCCCCGACCAGCTTGTGGTCGTATGGCTCGGTCCAGGCAAGCTCAGCGTAGCCATGGCGCACGGTCAGTGCCGGGGCACCGGGCTCGAGACCCTGCGGTCCAAGGTTTTGGGGGTGCATCATGCACAGCCAGTTGCGAAGACGCTTGGGCAGCAGAGCTTCGGCCAGTTCGCCATCGCCACGCAGGCGAAACAACGAGTCAAACTCCGTGTCAGCCCGCGCGGGCAACGCTCCAAGACCGAAAGGCTCTCCCACGCGCCGCAGCAGGCGTTCGAATTGGGCACGCGGAGTGACCGTCAACGCGAAGCCATCGAGCACCGGAACCCGGAGCGCGAACTCGCTATCGTCCTCGCGAACGGCGCCGAGCTTGCCGCGCTCGGCGGTGGTGCGCCCGAGCAGCAGCAACGGCGTGTCGCCGTCGGTGAAAGAGGCGAAGGCCGCATCGGTGCTGGGCAGCCACGAGCGGACCTTGGCGTCGTGGTGCTGCAGCCGGTGCCTGAGCACATGGTGCATGGGAGCCTCCAACATGCTCGGTAGCCACCAGGGCACGCGGGGCCCGCGCGGCACGGCGACGTGCTTGACCAGCCGCGACTTCGCGCGCTCGAGCGCGCTCGTGGCGACGGCGATCTGGTCTTCGAGCTCGCGAAGAAGCACCTCGATGCCAGCGAGGCCTGCAGCGTCAGAGACATCTTGGCCGAGAAGGCCGAACAGACGTTCGAGCTCGACGGTCACCTGCGGAGGCAACGCCGCACGGCGAAGCGGCGTCAGCACGACGCGCGCCGAAGGCGCACTGCGACGCATCTCTTCGACGCGGTGCCGGATGGACTCGCCCGCGTCGCGGTAGGAGCCCCTATCGGTCATGAGCGCAGGTGCGCAACGGAGCGAAGCTCACCGCACCGGCGGGCGCGAGGTCTCCGTTTGGATGTTGCCCGAGGCCCAGCGGAAGTTGTCGATGAGCACGCTCGAATCGAGCACGGCGTCGCCGGTATCCCAGATCATGAACTCGAGGGTGAACGTCTCGCCAGCTTTGACGGGTGCCTGAGAGGTGAGCCAACCCGTGGCTCCACCGTTGACGCTGCTGTTGGTCTTCTTCTTGTCGTAGACGCTGCACCAGGTACCCGTCAGACCGAAGCCCGTTCCGCCGAGCTCGAGGTCTCCGCCGGGGCACTGCGACGTGCCTGGCTCGCCACCTTGGCCACAGCCGGTCTGCACGCCCGCGGTGCACCGGTCGAAGAAGCCGTTGTTGACGCTGACGGGGTTCTTGCGCGAGTCGAAGGAGATGTTGTCGCCGGCGCCACCGTTGAAGCCTTGGGCTGTCAGGTAGGCAATGAACCCGTCGTTGAAGGGGGAGCAGATGTACGCGGGCCACTCGCCGGAGAAGAAGTTGAAATCGAACTTGAAGCCCGCGGCGTTCGGTGGCGCCTTGATGGTGAGCTTCAGGTTGATGACGTCGTTGGTGGCCTTGGCCTGAAGGCACCCCTCGGCGGCCTTGGGGAACCCCGGCGGCAACTTGCCGTTGCCCGCGCCGTTGGGATCGCCGTCGCGGTAGTCGTACCAGTCTTTGCCGTAGGTCTTTACGCCGTTGGGGGCGCCGACTTCGGACTTCTGACCGCCGAAGGCCTCGCCCGCAGCGCCGTTGAACTCCGTCGCGTAGCCGGTGCTGAGAACCGCGAGCGACGCGCCCTCTTGCGGCTTCACGATGTTGCCAAACTTGGGCAGGATGTTGTGCTGCTCGGCCTGCGGCGACTGGGCTGTCCCAAAGCCACGAGTGAAGGTGGCCGACACGAGACCGTAACCCTTGGGACCGTCGGCGCGATCGCACAGGCCGATGGCCTTGGCGAAGTCTTCGGCGATGTTTCCGCTGAGGCCGGTGTCGCAGGTGGGAAGTTTGTTGTCCTTGATCCCGTCGTCGTCGTCGTCGCAGCCGTTGTCCGGGATCTCGGAGTTCTTCTTGTCGGGCAAGCAGGCAAACTTGATGCTGCCCGCATCGTCGCCCAGGATGCCGCCGCCGCCGTCTTCGCCAGGCTTGCCGGAGGAGCCGTCACCGAACTCCGAAGAGGTTTCGCCACATGCCAAGGGCAGCAAGGCGCACAGGGACAATACCGCGACGTTAAGGGCGACGAAGGTGCGAGAGGCCATGCCTCTAGAGTGACGGAAGCACGTCCCGAAGGCCACAAATCTTCGGTGATCCAGGGGGCTCGCGTGCAAGTGCGGTGCGCAAGCGCACCTTTGGCGCAAATGTGCACGGATACCCAAAAAGTCGCCCACGTTACGCCACCATGTCACACTCGATTTGGCGAGGGACGTTGGCGCCCCATACACCCATGGGTCTTCGCGCCGTATGCTCCATGTTGCCTGGGGGCAGTCTTTCCGGAGTGCGCATCGATGTGTCGTCTCGTTGGCTTGGTCGCAGCGGCTGCAACTTCGTTCCGAACGCTTCTCAAAGATGCGCCGCGCAGCTTGGGTGAGCTGTCTCGAGAGCACCGAGATGGCTGGGGCGTCGGTGTCTGGGGTGGCGATGCCTGGCGGGTGCACAAGAGCGTTCACTGCGCCGCCGAAGATCCGACCTACGCCGCGCACGCGCAGCAGCACCAAGGCGCCGTGCTGGTTGCGCATGTTCGGCAAAAGACCGTTGGGCCCACGCGCCTCGAGAACACGCATCCGTTCGTGCGCGGGCACTGGCTATTCGCGCACAACGGCACCGTCAAAGATGTCCCGTACCTGCGCCGCGGCACGGCCAAACACTTCTTGGACATGGTGCAAGGCGACACGGACTCCGAGGTCTTGTTCTCGTACTTGCTGACGCGTTTGGCCGATGCCGGCGCCACGCACGCCGGCCCCAGCGCCGAGCGGGTGTTGCGCACTGCTTGCGCCGAGCTGCGCTCGGTTCCCGATTTGGGCGCGTTCAACTTCCTCTTGTCCGACGGTCGCTCGCTGTACGCGCACCGCTTCGGTCGCACCATGTTCACCCTCGAGCGGGGTCCCGCGCCCAAAGACGAGTCCGGCGTCCGCCTGCGCACGCAAGATCGCGCGCACGCAGTCTGCGTGGCCAGCGAGCGCATCACCGATGAGTCCTGGGAAGAGATCCCCGACGGAACGTTCATGACCATCGACGGCGGCGCCATTCCCCGCCGACGCCTGGCCGCCTAGAGCTGCGCAGTGTCTACCCCATGAGACTCGACGGACTGTTCCGGTATCCGGTCAAGTCCATGGGCGGGGAGTCTTGCGCGACGCTGCAAGTCGCTGCCCGGGGCATCGACGGAGATCGCTTTCACGCCGTACGCACCGCCGAAGGCAAGTTTGGCAGCGGCAAGACGACTCGACGCTTCCGGCACATCCCTGGACTCTTGGAGTTCGAGAGCTTCTACGACGGCACGGTGCCGGTGCTTCGGTTCCCCGATGGGCGGGTGCTGCGGGGGGATGCCCCTGGAACCAACGCTGAACTTTCCTTGGCCCTGGGGCAGCCTGTCGAGCTTGCGCCAGAAGCCGCCATTGCGCACATGGACGACGCCCCCGTGCACGTGCTCACGAGCGCGGCGCTCCGTTGGTTACAGGCGGCCATTCCGGATGCGCAACTCGACGTTGTGCGTTTCCGGCCAAATCTGCTTTTGCTGGCCGAAGGCGAAGGCCCCGTCGAACACGCATGGATCAACCGGCGGCTCAGCATCGGCGACGTGGTGCTCGAGATCACCCATGCGGCAGAACGTTGCGTCATGACCTCTGCGGCGCAGAAAGAGCTACCGCATGATCCACGAATCTTGAAGCACATCGCGCAGCAGACTGGCGGGGTGTTCGGCGTCTACGCCAAGGTGGTATCCGGCGGAACCGTCTGCCGGGGCGATGAAGCGCTCCTCTAATTCACCGAGCATGATCTTCGATCAAGCCCGGCGCTTTAGCCTTGTTCATCGGAGGACGTTCGTTCTCCGCCCCAGAGGCATTGCCGCTGGGGCCCCACCTCCTACTCTTGGGTCCCAAGCCCAAGAGCATTTTTGCCGTGTTCGACAGTCAAGCTGGCTCACTTTAGACAAAGCAAAGGCGCACATGCCGTGTGGCAGCGCGCCCGCTCTCGTGGTTTCTGGCAAACCACCTGGCCCTTCGACGCTCGCTACGCGACGGTGACCTTGCCGTGGTCGTCGCAGTGGCCGTCGTGCGCGTGGTGCAGATGCCCCGCCACGATGTAGTCCGTGTGATCGCCGTGGGCGATGGCATCGTGTCCGCAGTTGGGACCGTGCTTGTGGGACGCGTCGTGGGCGCCACAGGCGTGGGCCGGCGTGCAGTCTGCGGGGTTGCTTCCGCCCACCGCGAGCTGGTGTTCATCGACATGATCGCCGTGGGGATGATGAAGGTGCCCGTCGTGGAGGTAGTCCGTGTGGCCATCGTGCTGGACGGTCTTGTGACCGCAGCCGGCGCCGTGGACGTGCGAATGGCCATCGTGGGTCTTGTGATCACTCATCTGCATCTGCTCTTTCTGCGCTGCTCGCGCCATGATCTTCGTGACTCTTGGGTTTCTCTGCTGCGTGGGACAGCGCGTTCTCGACCAAGTCCAAGATGTGCGCGTCCGCCAATCCGTAGAAAATGTGCTTTCCGGCACGACGTCGTTTGACGATGCGCTCGGCGCGCAGGAGCCGGAGCTGCTGCGACACGGTGGAGAGCCCGACGCCCGCAGCGTCGGCGAGCTCGGTGACGCACCACTCGCCGTCGGCCAACCGCTCGAGCAGGCGCAGGCGCGCAACGTCGCCAAACGCCCGGAACAGCGCCGCAGCGCGCTCCAGATCCTCGTCGGTGACCTTGGACTTGCGACGCCGTTGGGCATGCTCCTCCGGTCCGCACGCGTCATCGTGCGCCGTGGAGGCTTGTTTGGAAGGTCGAGGCTTTATGGCCATCACTTCACCGATTGATGAATTGTACTGACTATTGCTTGGGCGTCAAGGGCACACCACTGCACGCCGCGGATCGTGCCACAGCCGCGTGAAACAACGAAACGAACCACGGTTTCCGCGCACTGGCCCCGCCCCAGGCCCCATGCGGGGCCTCGACACCGAACGGGCAGCCAATTGCACGCGCGCCCAGGCAGACCGCGCGCAGGATGCCTGCCCTTCTACGGAGGCGGTGGCGCGCCCTACAGGTCGATTTGTGAGCCGAGCTCGAGCACTTGCTCTGGCGGGATGGCGAAGTAGTTGGTGGCCGAGCGGGAGTTACGCGACAGGAACGAGAAGAAGCCCTCGGCCCACGGTCCCATCTGCCCTTTGGCCGTGGCCAAGAAGGTCTCGCGGCCAAGGAAGTAGGTGACGTCGTCGAGGTCTGGGGTGAAGTCCTTGTGTAGCGCGGCTTCGGACAACACCTTGGGCACGTCGGGCTGCTCCATGAACCCGAAACGCGCCACCACGCGCACGAAGCCCCGCCCCAACTTCGTCACGGTGACGCGCTCGCGGCCATCGACGTAGGGCTCGTGCTCGAAGACGAGCGTAAGCAGCACCACGCTCGACGACAGCACGCCGAGCCGCGCAACGTGGTGCGCCAGCACCGGTGGGACACCATCGGCGGAAGAGGCCATGAACACACCGGTGCCCGGGACCCGCAGCACGATCTCCTCGCCCGCGATGGCGCGACGTTTGGCGTCGTCGTCGTCGGGCTCGGGCATTTGCTGCAAAAACGTGTCGAGCGGCGGCGAGATGCGACGCAGATGCTCGCCAAGATGACGTCGCCCACTGCGCCACACCAACATGATGAGCAAGAACACGGCGCCCACGGCGACAGGCACGTAGCCTCCGTCCATGAACTTGACGGCATTGGACGCAAAAAACGGAATATCGAAGGCCAAGAACAGGACGAGCAAGCCACCCGCTTTGGGCAACGACCATCCCCACGTTTGCCGCGCCACCACGAAGTAAACAATGGACGTGATGCCCATGGTGCCCGTGACCGCAAGGCCGTAGGCCGCCGCGAGCCGCGAGCTTTCGCGGAACCACAGGACCAATGCGATGCACGCCGCGGCGAGCAGCCAGTTGATCTCCGGAACGTAGATCTGGCCTTCGGCGTCTTTGGAGGTGTGCCGTACGGTGACCCGCGGAAAGAACCCGAGCTGGATGGCCTGGTTGGTGAGCGAGAACGCTCCGCTGATGAGCGCCTGGGAGGCAATGATGGTGGCCAGGGTGGCGAGCCCAGCGAGCGCGTACGTCCAAGGCCCCAGCGGCACCAGAGAGAAAAAGGGATTCTCTGCAGCGGACGGGTCGACGAGCAGGCGCGCGCCCATGCCGAAGTAGGCCAAGACCAACGCAGGTAGCACCAAGGCCACCCAAGAGATGCGAATGGACTGCCGGCCAAAGTGCCCCATGTCGGCGTACAAGGCCTCGCCACCAGTGACCGCCAGCACGACGGAGCCAAGCACGAAGAACCCGTGTTTGCCGTGATGGGCAAAGAAGCCAAGGCCCCGGGCGGGGTTGAGCGCCAGGAACACCGCGGGGTGCTGAACGGCGTGGTACAGCCCAAGGCCGCCGATCACCAGAAACCAAAGCAGCATGATGGGCCCGAACAGCCTGCCAACGGCTTCGGTGCCGCGACTCTGGATGACGAAGAGTCCGAGGAGGATGCCGCAGGTGATGGGCAAGATGAAGGGCTTGAAGGAGCTCGTGGCAACCTCGAGCCCCTCGACCGCCGACAGCACACTGATGGCCGGCGTGATCATGCCATCGCCATAGAGCAGTGCGGCTCCAGCAATGACCAAGACCGCAAGCAACGGCGTGCCCCGCGCAGGCGACCGAAACTTCTCGGGCACCAAGGCCAGCAGCGCCAGAATGCCACCCTCGCCTCGGTTGTCGGCGCGCATGATGAACACGAGGTACTTGATGGTCACCACGAACATCAGGGACCAGAAAATGAGCGACAAGAGCCCGAGCACGTTGTCGGGCGTGGGCGGCACGCCGTGCACGCCGTGGG
>JBIKNA010000447.1:0-5960 GCA_044358965.1 Polyangiaceae bacterium | reverse complement strand
GAGGGCGACGGCGTTGCGCATGTAGGTTCTCGTAGCACCTTCTGCGCCACTGTAGCCCTCTAGCAATTGCGGCACGTTAGCGATGCCGCGTGCCAGAGTTTGAGGGCTGGCGGCATACAAGGGGGTGGATCAGCTGGTCATCACCCTCGTTCGGCGGCGGTCAGGACTTCGGCCATGAAGTGCACGAGGCGTGCGGCCTCGGCCTTGCTGGGCGGACCCGCAAGCTCCACGTGTTTGATCGACGGACTCACGAGCAGCGTGACCCGCGCATAGCGCTCCGCATCTTTGGCCACCCACTCCGCCTCGGTTTTGGGCACGACCGTATCGCCCAGTCCGTGCAGCAGGAACACCGGCGCCCGCAGCCCACTCATGTGATGGTGCGGCGAGACACTCCGCATCTGTTCGCGCTGGTTGTCGAGCGTGCGCAACAGCTCTGGTCGCAGCTCTTCCCAACGCCCGGCGAACATCGACTCCACGCGTGCCCGGGACGAAGGAGCAAGGCGCGTGGCCACTTCTTTGGCCTTGGTGTGCTCTTCCCAAAGCCAGAGTCGGACGGCCTCTCGCGCCAACGGCCGGTCGGCTTCCGGAAAGAAGTCCTCGATGCGTGCGTGCACCAATACCATCGCGCCGTAATCGTGCGCCTCCCGGGTCTCGTGGCCGCCATCGGCGGTGTCGGTCTCGTGGGTCACAAAGAATCGCGCCACGCGCTCCATGTCGTCGTGCCCGCCCACAGACACCACGAAGCTGACCAGATCCCGGTAGGCCGGATCCGACGCGGCCATCAGCGCCACGCCGCCGCCGAAGCTCGTGCCCAGAAGCCCTACGCGGCGTCCGCCCAGCTCTGCAGACAACACCCGTACGCTCTCGCCCACGGTGTGCACGCTCCCCGTGGTCACTCGATAGTCCGACAAGTCCCGAACCTCGGGGGTGACCACCCGCAAGCCAACCGTCGCCAACGCACGGGAGAAGCGCATCAGCCGGGGCTCGTCGATGCCCAGGCGATGGACTCCGTGCACGAGCACGACGGTGGGCGCATTCTCGGCGTCGTCTCGCGCGTAGAGCTTTGCCCGGATGGGCCCTTGGTCACCCGAGAGCACAACCAGGCGCTCGGAAACCTCTGGACCTGGGGCCGTGTCGCTCGCAAAGGCGCTGAGCAACCGAACCGACCGTCCATGGGCCCGCGCCACGGGCCCCAGCACCAACACTATGGCAGAGAGCACAACGAACAACGTCTGCCGCAAAGGACTCCGCACATTCATGTGTCGTTCGACGCCGGGCCGTGCCCGGATCTTTCCGTCGCCGACGATGAATTGCGAAGCACGACAAGTTCATGACGATTGCGGCGAGCAGCCGATCGTGTGCACCATGAAGGCTCCGTGCAGCGCAGTGTCCTACATGTCGATATGGACGCCTTCTTTGCCTCCGTAGAGGTGCTCGACGACCCGCGTCTGAAGGGCAAGCCCGTGGTCGTTGGCGGTGCGTCGCGTCGCGGTGTTGTCGCTGCAGCCTCCTACGAGGTTCGTCGCTTTGGCGTGCACTCGGCCATGCCCATGGCCGAGGCCCTGCGTCGATGCCCCGATGCCATCATCGTGACGCCCAAACGTGGTCGCTACGAAGAGGTGAGCGCGCAGGTCTTTGGCATCTTCCGGCGGTACACGCCGCTGGTCGAAGGCTTGAGCCTCGACGAGGCGTTCCTCGATGTCACCGGGAGCACAGCTTTGTTCGGCTCCCCGGAGGCCATCGCCCGGCGCATCAAACACGAGATCCAGAGTGAGGTTGGGCTCACGGCGTCGGCGGGCGTGTCGGACTGCAAGTTCGTCGCCAAGATCGCGAGCGACATGCACAAGCCCGATGGGCTCACCCTCGTCCCCGACGACAAGGCAGCGTTCTTGGCCCCTTTGCCCATCGAGCGCATGTGGGGCGTGGGGCCCAAGACCGCGCCCACGCTGCGCGCGCTGGGCCTGCGTACCTTGGGCGATCTCGCCCGCGCGGACCAAAGCATGCTCAAGCGCAACCTGGGAGACTGGGGACCACAGGCGCAGCGACTCGCCCAAGGGCTCGACGAGCGCCCCGTCGTGGCGGAGTCCGAGGCCAAGTCCATCGGGGCCGAGTCCACCTACGAGCAGGATTTGTCACGCACCGAAGACGTGGAGCGCACCCTGCTTGCGCATGCAAGCCGGGTGGCCGAGCGGCTCACCGAAGATGGCCTGTTCGCATCATGTGTCGCCATCAAGCTCAAGTTCGCCGACTTCCATCTTGTGTCGCGTCAGGTCACGCTGCTCGAGCCGGTGAGAGATACCGCATCGGTCTACGCGGCGGCGCTCGTTGCGTTTCGTCGCTCGGGCTGGGACGGATCTCCCCTGCGTTTGACCGGCGTCTCGGTGCGCGGCCTCAGCGATGCCACGGGCACGCAACGTTCGCTCTTCGAAGATCCGCAAAAACGGCGCCGGGAGAAGCTCGAAGAGGTGTCCGCGTCCCTGCGGGCGCGCTTCGAGGGGCTCAAGCTCACCCGGGCAACGCTGCTCGAAGGCACCGAAGACACCCCCAAGGTCGTCGTCCCCGAGAAAGAGCGTCTGTAGCCGCTGCCGGGCCGCGCCGTAGGCCCAGCCCTTTGCGGTGAAAGTCTCGCCTGGGTGGCCCCTTGGCCTGTACGATTGCCTTGCCATGAGCCCCTACGCGAAAGTTCGCGCTGCCGCCTGTGTGTTGCTGCTTGCCGTTATCGGCACCGGGTGCAAGCCAAAGGCCGGCGCATCCTGCAAGCTCGAGGCAAAAGAGGTCTGCACCGACAAAGCCGCAGGCCTGGTCTGCCTTGGCGGCAAGTGGGAGCCGGTCTCCTGCCGCGGCGCCAAGGGGTGTTTCCAAAACGGTAGCGACGCCGAGTGCGATCAGTCCGTGGCGTCGGACAAAGAGACCTGCAGCGCCGCCGGCGACCACGCCTGCACCGAAGACAAGAAGTCCGTGCTTTCGTGCAAGCAGGGCAAGTGGAGCACGGCTGCCGCCTGTCGAGGCCCCAAGGGCTGTTCCCGCGAGGGCGGCAAGGCCGATTGCGACAACTCTCTGGCGCAGGCCGGAGACCCCTGCACCAAAGATGATGACCACGCCTGCTCCGTAGACGGCAAGGCCAGCCTCGTGTGCAAAGCCGGTGTGTTCGCCGTGGCCACGCCGTGCAAAGGCCCCAAGGGCTGCACCGTCAGTCCGGGCATGATCCACTGCGACGACACCTTCGCTGATCTCGGCGAGCCGTGCATCCAGAAGCCGGGTCGGGATCACCTGGCTTGTGCCACCGATGGTAAGCAGATGCTCAAGTGTGACGGCGGCAAGTTCGCGCTGCTGAGCAAGTGCCAAGGCGCCACGGTCTGCAAGGTGATGCCCGAGGGCATTACCTGCGGAGCCGCGCAATGAGCGGAGGGCGCCACAAGACAAGTCGCCCCAAAATTGTCCGTCCCAGCTATGCCGGACTCTCGCTCACGCCCGAAGAGGGCTTCGTCTTGTCACGCATCGACGGCAGCTTGACGCTCAAAGACTTGGTCGATCTCACCGGCCTTCCGTCCGATCGCATCGACGCCATCGTGCTCAAGCTGGAGACCCAGGGCGTCGTCGGGTACGAGGCCCCCATCCACGAGACGGTGTCCCAAGCCATGGCCCCGCCTCCCAGCGAGCGCGCGGTACACCTGGCGGGCCACATGGCCCCCGAAGGCGATGGAATCTACGACGCATACATCCCCGACGAGCCCATCGCCGAAGACGGGGAAAGCGACGACTTCGGTTCGTTGCAAGAGCTCTTGGGGGGCGTCGTCGTCGAAACCGAGTCCGCGGCGGCGGCGCCGTCTACTTGGCCCGACGAACCCGACACCGAGCGCGACCTCGAGGCCGACGAAGTCCCCGACGGCGTCAGCATGGACCCCGAGACCACCCGCGGAGCCTTCGAGCAAAACTACCGGCACCTGACCGTGGCCGAGCGCATGCGCGTGGCCGGCAGTGGCGACGCCAAGCAGGCGTTTCCCCTGTGCTGCGATCCCGATCCCGGAGTCATTGGCGCCCTCTTGTCGAACGCGCGTGTTGGGCTCAACCACGCCCGGACCGTGGCCTTCATGCACCACAGCGCCCAAGGGCTCGAGCAGCTCAGCAAGCGCCCCGAGTTCCTGCGCGATGCCGGCGTGCATCGACGACTCCTGCGCAATACACACTTGTCCGAGTCGTTTCTCAAGCGCATCTTGGGCGGCAAACCCATGGGCGAGCTCTTCCGCACCGCCATGGATCACGACGTGCCTACGCTCACGCGAAGCCGTGTTCGCGACTTGCTACGGGCCCGCTTCACCCAAGCACAGCCCGAAGAGCGCGTGGACCTGTTGGTACGCAACGAGGGGCGCGTGTTGCCGCTCCTGACGGGCTGCAACTTCGACCAGCGCACCACGCAGCTGCTCGTGGCGCGCAACATCGTGTCCCCCATGTTCATCCAGAACCTGGGCAAGTTCGTGGCCACGCCACCGGCGCTGCTCTTGCACCTGGTCAAGCAGAACGTGGTCAAGCGCAACCCGCAGCTCAAAAAGCTGCTCGTCGCACACCGCAACATGCCCGCCGAGGGCAAGCGGCTGTAGCGCGCCACGGGTGCGTGGCGCTCGCCGACGGCTGCCGATGCTGTTTAGAAGCGGAAGGGGAACGAGCCGGCGGAGATGATGCCGGGCGCGATGGTGCCCTTCTCTGCGGACTTCTCGGTGGTGAGGGCGAAGTAGGTGCCAACACCACCGGCGGCAACGACGCCGATGCCCGTCCAGAACCACCACTTCGACAAGATGCCCTTTTCGGCCTCGAGGGACAGGTCCAGCTCTTTGCGCTCGCCAGCGGCCACCACAACGCTCGACGTGGCCGTGCGATAGCCCTCGTGCGCGACGGAGACTTGGTGCGTGCCCGCGGTGACAACGACCTCGGAGGGCACCGTGCCTTTGGGGGCCCCGTCGACGCTGACGGTGGAGCCGGTGATGGCCGACTTGACCACGAGGAACCCGGACGTCTGCTGCGAGACCAAGCGAACGTCGAGCGGAACCAGGCCGCCGTTGGGCAGCGAGAGCTCCTTCTTGTAGGGGAAGTACCCGTCTTTGGTGATCTCGATGACCGCGGGTCCCGAGTTGACCTTGACCAAGCCAGCGATGGGCGTGGTGCCCAGCGTTCGATCGCGCAGGCGCACCGTGGCCCCGGGTACATCGCACGTGATCTCGACGTTGGTGACCTTCTGCCGAAGTTCGAGCAGCAGGCGCTCGAGGCCCGGAACCTTGGCCTTGAGCTCGGCCGGCGCCCCTTTGTCGAACGCTTCGATCTGTTCGAGGGCTTGGGGGAACTCGGTAAGGGCCATGTAGGCCCGGCCACGGTTGTAGAGCAGCGCCGGGTCTTTGGTGATGGCGTAGGCCTCGTTGTAGGCCGCCAGGGCTTCGGCGGGGCGCCCACCCGTGATGGCCTCGTCGCCCCGTCGCTTAATCTCCTGGGCGCGCTGCGCGTCGTCCGTGCTCTGCGCGTGGGCCGGATGGCTCGCGGTGAACGCAATGGCGCAAAATACTGCAAAAACTCCACAAACTCGGCGGGACGTCATGCTGATGGGGCAATCCTCGCAAAGCCCGTCACGCTTGTAAAGATTGGCATTCTGGAGCTTTTGGTGGCTGCGCGGCCCGGGGCCGTCGAGTGGTTCGCGCAAACCGAGGGACAGTCGTTTACCATGGGCCCTGTGGCGCGCCCCCCCAAGCTGCCCGCGCTCTTGCGCGTCGCCATGCTGCTCCTCGGCATGGTGCTTTTGCTTGGCTGTGATGCGTCTGCCGGGCCGGGAACATCACAGCTGACCCGTGTCATGGTCGCACCTGCGCCCGGGGGCGCAGCACCTTCGTGCCTACCCGTTGGGGCAGAGCCCGTGCCCGTGACCTTGCCCGCGCATTTGGACGCTCTGGTGCCGCGTGGTGCGTGCGACTACGCCC
>JBIKNA010000446.1:0-5981 GCA_044358965.1 Polyangiaceae bacterium | reverse complement strand
CGCCCGGGGGCATCTCGCCGTTGCGCACGCGAATCCCGGCGCATGCTCCCTTGGTCTTGCCGGCGCACGAGTTGGAGGCGCTCTGCGAGTCGGTGTATGCTGCATTGACGTTGGACGCGCCCATGTTGTGTCCGCCGAAGCCCGAGCCCGTGTGGCAGCCGCCGCAGTACATCTTGAACAGCGGATGAACATCGGCGGTGAAGGTGGGGCCGGGCGGTCCGGAGTCAGAACCTGCGTCTGGTCCGCCGGACCCGGCATCGGAGCCCGCGTCGGCGCCGGCCTCGGCGGCTGCATCGGACCCCGCATCCACCGCACCGCTGCTGCTCGAAGAACTGCTGCTGCTGCTCGACGAACTGGAGCTTCCGCCGGATGAACTCGACGAACTGGAGCTTCCGCCGGATGAACTCGACGAACTGGAGCTTCCGCCGGACGAACTCGACGAACTGGAGCTTCCGCCGGACGAACTCGACGAACTGGACGTGCTGCTGCTGCTGCTCGAAGAGCTACTGCTGCTCGAATTGGAATCGGAACACCCGGTGGGACCAAACGCCGCAAGGGCTCCGAGTAGAACGGCAGAAGGCAGCAAGAAATGTACGCGCATCGGGCCATGATAGCCGGTCGGGGCGCCCGGACAAGTTGATCGCTCGGCTCTCGGGGACGTACACACGCCAGGGAAAAGCGAGAACTGCTCCGCCGGGAGTGCGCTATCGATGATTGTGTTCAACGCGCCGGTGTTGAGTTTGCGCAACACCTCGGCGAGCGCTCGGGCCCCCATGTAGGCAGGTGCGTTTGGCTAGCGAGGATACGCCAGCGCTGCGATCTTGCCCCTTGAACCGTCGCGCGCTTCCGGGCTTCAATGTTGGTGGAAACAATGATGCTACCCACGCTGCGAAGAGCTCTGATGGCCGCCCAACCCGGTTCGCTTGCGACGGTGGATGCCACATCAACCGGGGTGCACTGATGGGCGCCGCCGAAGACTTCGCCCGTCTGCTCAAAGAGGCTGCGGCGTCCATGAAGGGCGACATCGCGGGCGCCATCGGCAAGCTCAATGCTGCCTATGCGCTGGCCGAGCAGGTGGGCGACGCGCAAGACGTGGCCAGCGTCGCCGAGGAGCTGGCCCGGGCCTGGGCGCGGCGCAAGTCCACGGCAAAGTCCATGTATTATGCCATCAAGGCCACCAAGCTGGCGCCGGAGCGCAAAGCTGCGTGGAGCACCTTGGCCAAGACATGTGAGCTCGTGGCATCGCGCACCTCTAGCGATCGAAAGCAGCGGCGTGCGCGGGCGCTGTACAAGGGCGCAGCGATGGCCTTCAAGAAGGCCGCCGCGCTCACCAAAGACCCAGAAGACAAACGCTGGCTGCAAGAGCTGGCCGGCGATGCTGCACGCATGGCCGCCCCATCGGCCACCTAAGGAGGCGCATGAATATGGCCGGTTCACCGACTTCGAGGGTGGGTTTCTTGCTGCGCTTTGCTCTTGCACCACTGCTGCTGGCGGCGGCTTGCGGGGGCGAAAGCAAACCCCCCGAGGTGGCCAAGGTCCAGGTGGCGCCGCCGTCGGCGCCGGGCAAGCGCGCAGCCGTGGCTTCGGCATCGGCCACGGACTACGAGCACCAAGGGCCCAGCTATGAAGAGGCGCTTCAGATCCCCGAAGATGTGTTTGCCACCCGGGGCGCCAAAGACCTGTCCGATGCCGAGCTCTCGGGCCCCATGCGCAACGGCACGTTCTTGCATGCGTGCGAGGCCCCCGACAGCATGAAGGTCACCGTCCGGGTGGCTGTGCGCGACGGCAAGGCGCAGGGCGTGACCGTCGGTACGTCGCCGGTCGATGCAACGGTTGCGGCCTGCATCGACAAAGCCGTGCGCGAGCTTTCGTGGCCCGTGAGCCCCAAGCGCAACACGTTCACCACCAACTACTGACCAGGGGCGAACGGACCCGCCGGCCCTAGCGCAAACGGTGCCTATGGTTGCGTGATGACCACGGAGATCTTGCGCAGGTACACACGCCGCGGGCCACCAAAGTTGGCGACACCAAGCCGCTGCCTGACACCCCCCCGCGAGATCGATGCCGCCCACGAGTGGCAGCATGGGGCGTGTTGTTGTCACCGGGCCCGACTCCCGGAGAACGGTGGCAATGGTGGCCGCACCGTCGGTGCGCAGCTCTTGGCGCAGCGTAATGATGCTCGAGCCCACCGCGTCGATGGCGGTGCCGACGCCATGTTCGCCCTTGAAGTCGAAGATGACCAGGTCTCCGGAACCGCTCTCCGCGTTGAAACGCATGCTCGAACGCAAGTCGATGCGCCCAGCGTCTGCTACCACCGGCAGCACCGTCGAAAACACCCGGGCATCTGCGTTGAACCCCACGGCACCATTGGTGCCAGATCCCTGCGGATCGTAGCGAAACTCTACCTCTGCGTACGAGGCTGAAGCCTTTACCTCGGGCAGCTCGCAGGCAAACGTTGGGTCCGTGGGGGCTTGGCTCACATCCACGCGGACGCCCTCCCCAGCGATCCAGTCGGCCGTCTGGTTGGGGTACGTCTTGCATGCGAAGCCGGCATCGGGGCCTGGCAACCCGTCCATCACGAAGTCGTAGGCCAACAGCGTGATAGGCGCTGCGTCGATGCCCGCGTCTAGCGCAGCGTCCACAACCTGGCTGTCGGCGCGGGCATCGGTGCCGGCCTATGCGGCGGGGGCGATGGGGGCGTCGGGCCCGGCGGCATCCTGCGACGCAACCGGGGGCGCGCCCAGATTGACGGTGTCCAGATCGGTGAGCACCGAGCATGCCGCAAGGATGACTGCACCCGGACCGAGCCACAAAAGGCAGCGCCAACCGCTTCGCACGACAAACAGTGCAGCAGAGCTTGTGGGGCGTCCGATACCGAGGCGCTCCGCCGCGCCGGGCTGCCGTTCACTGGTCTATGCCATGGGCGCCAGCGTCGAAATCAAGTCAAGTGCACTCACAATGCCGGCCACGCGGTCGCCGGACATCACCAGGATGCGTCGGACATCCATGGCCAGGGCATATGCCGCCGCGCGGTGCACCGGCGTGTCTTCCTCGAGGCGAATCACCGCGTAGCTCATGAGCTCCTCGACGGGCACAGCGCGGGGCAGGGCTGCCTGCCGAAAGGCCGAGAGGGCCTCGCGATGAGTGAAGAGACCAACAGGCCGATCGCCGTCTTGCACCACCAGGCCGTGCACGTGGGCCCGGGCAAGTTGCCCCGTGGCTTCATCCAAAGGTGTTCCAAGGTCGATGCCCGCGATGGCGCGCACCATCAGCGCCGACAACGGCGTGTCGATGCGACGTTGCTTGACCTCGTGCAACAGGTCAAAAGGCGAGATGACCCCCACGGCGTGCGCATGGTCGACGACCACCAAGCGATGCACCATCTCCCGGGCCAACACCCGGGCGACATCGGTGATGGGCGTGGAGGCACCGGTGGTGATCACCGGGCCCTGCATGATGTCTTGGGCGCAGGGCTGGGTGCCCGCCACCACTTCAGGCCGCACGATGGCGCACACCAGATCGCTCGTAGAGACCATTCCCACGAGGTCCAAGGAGCGCATGATGGGAATACCGCTGACGTTCTTGTCGAGCGCCATGTCGATGAGCTCGGTCAGCGATGCCAGTGGGCTCGCCGACAATATGGGCGCCGTCATGCGATGGCGCGCTTCGGTGACGCCGGTCATGCCACCGCTCCGGACTCGATGTCGCGCAGCTCGAAACGGAAAGGCAGCACTCGATGCTCTTCGCGGTCGACCAGCAGCTGCAAGAGGTCCGTCGAGGTCACGAGCCCCACGAGCCGGGTTCCGGACATCACGGGTAGCGCGTCGATCTTTTCGTCGATCATGCGCTGCGCCAGATCGGACACCGATGTCGATGCCTCGCAGGTGAGCGGCGACGGGGTCATGAGCTCCGCCACGGATCTGTCGGGGAACTGAAGTTGCCCCAAAGCATCGACCCCGGCGGCAAGCAGCAGATCTCGATCGGACAGCATGCCCACCAGCGCGCCACCGGCAGTCACCGGCAGGTGCCGGATCCTGGACCGCGTCATGAGGTCGTACGCCGTCTGCAGTGGGAGCCCGGCCGGGGCGACGAGAACGTTGCGAGTCATGGCTTTGCGTGCATCCATGGTTGGTAGCTACAAGCAAACCTCGATCCATTGGCGCGGGCCCCGTGTTCGCCCGCGTATCCTTGGCAGCGCGGCCCGCAACACATGCAATCCTTGCCGGGAGCGCCAAAGGTGCATGCGCGCGCCACGGCCGTTCGTTGTCTACGTGAGCTTCACCAACGGGATCGTCGAGGCCTGCGGTCCGCGCGCTGCCGCGGCGCGCAGCACCTCCATGGAAGTGACTTGGCCCAACAGCGCTCCGCGGTCGTCGACCACGAGCACCTGCGGTGTGCCCTGGCGCACCATCAGGTGTACGGCATCGATGAGCGGCGCATCGGCGCGCACGGCGTACAGCACGCGACCCATGGCGTGCTCCACCATGGTATCATCGAGATCATGCTTCGGGTCGACGCAGTCTTGCGCCGACAGCATGCCCACCACCCGACCGCCCCACGTCACCACGGGCAGGCAGCTTACCTGCTGCTTGAGCATGGTTTCCCGGGCCCCACGCAGCGGTGTGCCCAAGGTGACCGTGCGGGCCGAAGTCGTCATCACATCCGACACACGCAGCGCTTGTGCTGCTGGTCCATTGAGACCTGTCATGGCAATCCCCTCCATGCTTGGTAGCCTCTCGGCTTTGGCGTTCACGACGGCACCGTTGCGGGGCTCGAAGGTCGGAGATGCACGCGGCGTACCGCGGCAAACACGCGCTCTTCGCGATCGGCGTGGGTCACGTAGACGTGAACGAACATGTCGAGGGCGCGCGCCAGGTCCAAGGCTTCGGCCTTGCTGACGCCCAAGAAGGTGCCCACATCGAGCTCTTCGGCCAATACGCGAAGGCGGCCGTGGGCGCGTTCGAACTGCTCGAGCTGCTTTCGACTGATGCCGAGCTCGGCGCCGCGCACAAAGACGGTCTTCTCCTCTTCGTCGATGTGCGCAAGGGTCCGCGCCCGAAGCGCGTGCCAGCACGTCTCGGCCCACCGTTGCGCTGTCAGATCACCGGGCTGCGTCAGCAGCGCCTCGGCGCTATCCAGCGCGTCGTCGAGTTCTTTTTGGATGCTCTCGTGGATCGCGAGCAGCTGGGCGATGGAATCGGTGTTGTTGGGCATGGGTTTGTCCTTGCGGTAAAGGAGACCCTGTCCCTAAGAGCAAATCGTGTGCCCTGGCCGAACGGTCCTAAAGTACCGACGCTTCGGAAGGTTCGCGCAAAAACGGACCTGAGTATTGGCGCAAATGCTGCGTCCTCGTGCGTCTGCTGCACGAAGCGCGCGTCAGCACGAGGCAATGCTCGCTAATCTACCGCGCCGAATCTGCGCGGGGCCCGTGGGCTTTCCGCCTCGTCAGGCGGCGGGGGCGACGACCTCGGCCTCGGCGGCCGGGGGCTCGGACACCTTGGCTGTACGCGCGGGCAGGTCGAGAATGCCGAACAGCGAGGCCACGCGGCAGAGCTGGTAGCCGGCGTCGAACTCCCAGGCGCGCACGCCAAAGTTGGCTGCGCTGGGCGCGTGGTGATGGTTGTTTTGGTACCCCTCGCCGAACACCAAGAAGGCGACGCCCAGGTTGTTCTTGGAATCGTCCGTGGTGTCGAAGTTGCGGTAGCCGAACCTGTGCGCCAAGGCGTTGACCATCCAGCCCTGGATGGGGTGGCTCATCATGCCGAGCCAGTACGCGGCCCCCAAAAGCCAAGCGTGCGCCCCGGCACCCAGCGCAACGGCGATGCCGGCGTGAAGCAGATACGGCAGGATCCACAGCTTGTGGCGGTTCAAGAAACTAACGTCGAACTCGATGTCGGCGACGATCTTGGTGGTCTTGGGATCGCCAACCAGCAGCTTCTTGAGAATGCGGTTGTACGAGTAGAGCTGCACCAACATGAGCG
>JBIKNA010000097.1:0-19596 GCA_044358965.1 Polyangiaceae bacterium | reverse complement strand
TTGATGAGCTCGGGGATGGGCGGAACAAGCTGGTTGATGGGCAATGCGCCGCGCGAGCCGCAGGCCTCTTTGGTTTGCACATCGTCGGAGAACTCTTTGACGAGCTTGCAGAAGTCTTCGCCGCCACGGGCCCGGGCGGCAATGTCCCGCGCCAGCTTGATTCGTGCTTCGAGCTGTTCTGACGTGCTGCCTGGCAAGATGCGAAGTGGCAGGAGGCGAGCGTCGACGAGGACTTGGTCGCCAATTTCTTTGACGAAGCGGTTGTAGGCAGCGCGGGCATCTTGCTCGGTGACGCGCACGCGGCCACGCACACGAAGCTGCACCAGCTTGCCCTCGATGAGCTGTCGCCGAATCTCGTCGCGGTAGTCTTGCTCGGAGATGCCCTGGCGACGCACCTCGTCGATGAGCTCGGGAACCGTTCGTTTGGCCTGGGCGGCCACGTTGCGAATGGCGTTGTCGACCTCGTCGGGCGTGATGACCAGCCGGGCCTTGTCGGCGGCCTGCTCTTCGAGGCGGTCGTCGATGAGGCGGCCCAAGAGCTCGCGGTACATCTCGGACTCTTGTGCGGCTTGCTGCGCCGGGTTCTGCGCCTGCGCTGCAATGCGGTTGATGAACGGGCGCGCCCGTTGCCGCAAATCGGAAAGCAGAATGGGGCGGTCGCCAACCACGGCCACGATGCGCTCGACGATGACGGCGTTGGCCGGCCGCGCAAAGGAACACGCGAGCGCAAGCGCCACGGTGGCAAACAGGCCTTTGGCAAGGGAACGCTTCATGTTCGTCCGCAACGGAGGGTGGCACGATTACCACAAAGCCGAAACGGGCAACATCCGAGGAAGGACGCTGCCCGTAACGAATGCTCTGGAGAGCAGTAATGCGCGTTAGCGCTTGGAGTACTGGAAGCGCTTGCGGGCGCCCGGCTGACCGTACTTCTTACGCTCCTTCTTGCGGGCGTCGCGGGTAAGGAACCCAGCGCGCTTGAGGGCGGTGCGCTTCTCGGGGTCGATGATGCAGAGGGCGCGGGACACGCCGTGCCGCACGGACTCGGCCTGCGCAGACTTGCCGCCGCCGCAGACCGTGGCCCACACGTCGAAGCCGTCGAGGGCCTCGATGAGCTCGAGGGACTGCCGCGCGATCATGCGGGAGGTGGGGCGCTCGAAGTACGCGTCGGCGGACTGACCGTTGACGGTCATGATGCCGGTGCCCTTGGAGACCCAAACGCGAGCGACCGCGGTCTTGCGCTTACCAGTGGAGTACGTCTTGGTGGTGGCCATCTTCGTTTGCCTTTCTACGTCTCTTTACTTCACGGAAAGCGGCTGGGGCTTTTGCGCGGCGTGGGGGTGGTCTGCGGCTGCGTAGACCTTGAGTTTGGTGAACATCTCGCGACCGAGGACGTTCTTGGGGAGCATGCCCTTGACGGCCTTTTCGAGCGGCCAGGTGGGCTTGCGATCGAAGAGGTGGCGGTAGCTCTCGGCCTTGAACCCACCGGGGATGCCCGAGTGGCGGTTCCAAGCCTTGTTGTCCATCTTGGTGCCCGTGAGCTTGACCTTGTCGGCGTTGACGATGATGACGAAATCGCCGGTGTCGGTGTGGGGCGTGTAGGTGGGCTTGTGCTTGCCGCGAAGCACGTGCGCGACCTGGCTGGCCAGGCGGCCCAGGGACTTGTCCGTGGCATCGACAACCCACCATCCGCGGGAGGCAAGGCCATCGGCCGTGGTGGCGGAGTAGGTGCGCTTGTGCGTGCTCGTCGACGTTGCCATTGGGAAAACCGCGTGCCTTTCTAGCCAGAATCCGTGCGTATTGCTGCTCACCTAGGAGCGGGGCGCGGGACACTACTTTCGGGGGTGGGTGCTGTCAAGGGATAGTGGGACACTGCGGACGCACTTGTGAGCGCGGCCAAAAATCTTTTTGGTTCTGAGCAGTTAAGATCTCCACAGGACCTTGACCTCTGTTCAGCGGAGCAAGCCCTGCGCCGCCGGACGGGTTGTGTTCGTCGCTGCCCGGGGACTATCCTCACCTGGTGCGCGCACGTTGGCCCTTCCGGGCAGCCCTCCTCGGGAGCCTCCTTTTGAGCGCGTGCTCCCTCATCGTCAGCGTGGACGATCTGACCGGGGGTCCCGAACGAAGCGACAGCGGAGCGGTGCCGCCCGACGCGGCGCTTGATGCGGGCGTGGATACGGGCCTGGATCGACGGCGCCCACTGTGGACGCGACGGCCAGTGACGCGGACGCGGACACGGGCCTCCCGCCGCAAGACGCCGGCCCGCCGTTCTGCCTGACGCTCGACGCCGGCGCGGATACCGGCGTGTTTTGCGCCGATTTCGACGACGACATCCGCGGGGTCAACAGCTTCTCGACGAACTCGTTTACGAACGCGAGCGCCAGTCTGAGCGAGGGCGGCCTGTCGGCCCCCAACGGCATCACGATCCGACTCGTGCCCAACGGGACGCCCAGCTCCGTGGGGTTCCTGCAGATCACGCCCACCTGGCCGGCGGACGCCGGCATGCGACGCCTGCGGGTGCAAGTTGCCATCCGTGGCGCCGACCCCTACGCAGGGCAAACCTCGGTCTTCCTCGGCAATACGACGAGCAACTTCTACGCGAAGCTGCAAATCGGAACCATCGGCGAGATCAAGATCGAAGAGAACTACATCCGCGACGGCGGCAACGTTAACCGTGACCGCAACATTGGTGAGCTCGCGGACGGCTGGAACACCATCGTCCTCAGTTGGGACTTCGTGACCCGCACGAGTGTATTCAGCATCAACGGCGTCGAGAAGTCCTCTGGGCCCAACGAGTTCCGGGGGGAGCTCTTGACGCGACAAGTGCGCCTAGGCCTGATGAGCGGCCTCGCCGGCGACGGTGGCCCCCTCGAATTGCAGTTCGACAACTTCGCGGTGCAGTGGGAGTGAGGAACACGACCAGCCAGCACCGCAGGCGACTTGTGGCGCTGGCCGCGCTGGGCATCGCCGCGGCGCTTGCATCGTGCAAAACGGCGAGCCAAGCGCAGGTGACCGTTCGCACCAACCTGAGCTATCGCACGGGCCTGAACATGGCGCTGTGGGCCAGTGCCTCGGGCCGCACCGACGCCAATGCTCCGCTCGTGCAGAGCAGTGAGCCGTGGCTCGGCGATGGCAACGTCGGCGACATCGTGGTGGTCCCGGGCGGCGCCCCCGACGGCGCGCTTCAGCTGCGCGTGGTGCTTGGGGTTGGGCGCGACGCGCGCACCTGCTCCGACGCAGACCCGACGGGCTGCATCGTGGCCAAGCGCAAGCTCGCCTTCGTACCCAACAAGCAGCTGCGGGTTCCCATCGTGCTGCACCTCGCATGTCAGGGCGTGGTCTGCGGTGGCGACACGACGTGCAACTACCTTGGTCAGTGCGTGAGTTCGGTCATCGAGCCCGGCGCGTGCACCGGCGCCGAGGGCTGCGTGGTTGCGGGCGACGAGACGATCCAGGGAACCGTGCCCAGCAACGATGGCCCCAAAGACGCCGGGCCGGGGGTCGACGCGAGCCTCGACGGGGAGTTCCCGACGGGTCGTCCCGACGATGCCGCGAGCGACGCACCAGCCGACGATGCGAATGCAGCGGGCCCCATCAGCGCCATCGCCGCTGGCGGCGACCACGCCTGCGCGCTGTTCGTCACGGGGCAAGTCAAGTGCTGGGGCCGCAACGACCACGGACAACTCGGTCTTGGCGACACCCAAGACCGCGGCGGGTTGCCCGGGCAGATGGGCGCCAACCTGCCCTTCGTGGACGTAGACCCCGTGCGCCAGGTCAAATCGTTGTCCCTCGGCAACGGACATACCTGCGCCGTGCTGAGCGACGATTCGCTGAAGTGCTGGGGCAACAACGGCTCTGGGCAACTCGGACTCGGAGACACGGTGGACCGGGGCGCGGCCCCAGGGCAGATGGGTGCCGCACTGCCTACGGTGGACCTGGGTACCAACCTCTCGGCGCGACAACTTGCGCTCGGATTCGCGCACAGCTGTGCCGTGCTCAACGACAACACGCTCAAGTGCTGGGGCAACAACCAGCTTGGGCAGCTTGGCACCGTCACACTGCAAGACCGAGGCGACCAGGCCGGTGAGATGGGCGACGCCTGTCCCATCGTCGACCTCGGGGGGGTGAACGTGGCCTCGGCGGCCGCGGGCGATGCACACTCCTGCGCACGCGTAAGCGACAACACGTTGCGCTGCTGGGGCTACTCCGTCGCAGGGCAGCTTGGTACCGGCACGCGGCTACAGGGCGTCCCGTTAGGCATCCCGCTCAGTGCCGGCGCGGTTCCGACGGCTGCGGCCCTGGGCTACTTGCACAGCTGTGCTCTGTTGGTCGGAGACCAGGTCAAGTGTTGGGGCGACAACAGCGCCGGGCAGCTCGGCCTTGGCGATACCCAGAACCGCGGCGGGAATGCCAACTCCATGGGACCGCAACTGCCCCCGGTGGCCCTCCCTACTGGGGTGCAAAGGATCGTGGCGGGCGCCGAACACAATTGCGTGCAGTTGATCGAAAAACTGGCAAGTCCGTGGTCGTGTTGGGGGAAAAACGGATCCGGGCAACTCGGCTACGGCACACTGACGGCGATTGGCGACGCCCCCGGAGAAGTCGCTGGCGCCGGCCTCATCGAGCTTGGCGTTGGGTCGGTCACGAGCATGGCCCTCGGTAATGCCCACACGTGTGCTCTGGCATCCACGGGCGCGGTCAAGTGCTGGGGCGACAACGGCCGCGGTCAGCTCGGACTCGGCGATACGACGCAGCGAGGCGGCACGGCGCAGAGTGTGCCGGCGCTCCTTCCGCCCGTCGATCTGTAAGCCTTCCCCGTCCCTTGCTTGCCACGCTGGGTGCGCTAAAGATATCGCCCCTATGCGCGGTCGCCCCATCGCTTGTCTCGCCGCTGCAACGCTGCTCGGTGCGGCGTGTTCGTCGTCGCCCGAAGGCGACGGCGGTGCAGCGACACTCCTCGTCGACGCGGGCCCGGCAACCCCCTCTGTGCAAGACAGCGGCGGCCCATCGGCGCAAGACAGCGGGTTGCCGGTGGATGCCGCCAAAGACGCGAGCCCCGACACCTTGCCCCCCACAGACTCCGGCACTCCCTGCGCCATCACGGCCACCGACAGCGCGCCCAAGGCGTCGTCGTACCCCGCAACGCTGGGCGCGCAGCAAGGCTGGATCCACGACGAGGGTTCGCCTGCGGGCTACTTCCACACGTTCGATGCGTTGGCCGTGGGCGGCACGCCGCGCAAGGTGCACGTGTTCTTGCCCCGCAGCTACCCCACAAGCCACGCGGCTCCGTGCCGGCGTTACCCCGTCGTGTACATGCAGGACGGCAACACGGCGTTTTTCCCGGGCGGCCCCGCGGGCAAGACATGGGACGTCCAGGCGGTGCTCGCCAAGGCCTATGCCAGCGGCAGCCTGCCCGAAGTCATCGTCGTCGCGGTGCACCCCATCGATCGCAACTCCGAGTACACCCACGCGAGCTGGTTCCCAGGCAAAACGTGCTGCGGTGTGGGCACCTACACCGAGTACCTCGCCAGCAAGCTCAAGCCCTTCATCGACGGCGCCTACCGCACGCTGCCCTCGGCCAAACACACCACCATCGTGGGCAGCTCCCACGGCGGCTTGGCCGCGTTCTACGCCGCGGCCAGTCGCCCGGACGTGTTCGGCAGCGCCGTGGCCATGTCATCTTCGTTCTGGGCGGGACTCGACCCCACGTCGGGCACGCTGCCCGGATCCGCGTTGCTTACGCAGGTGGGCGCGTCGCTCAAGACCGGGCACCCAAGGCTCTACCTCGACTGGGGCCTGGTGCGCACCGGTGGCGAGCACAACGCCGTCATCGAAGCGGCAGCCACCACGCGCGGCGAGGAAATGGTGGCGCTTTTGCAGGCGCAGTACGGTTACACGCTAGGGACGGACCTCCGACGGGTCATCGACCCCACGGGCGAGCACGAAGAGGTGTCTTGGGGGCGAAGGCTCGGGGCCGCGCTGACCGGCGCCGTGTCTCCGCCATAGAACGCCCCCGGGGTGATCCTTGCCCATGTGAGGGGCGGGCACCGCAGGGCTGGCCACGGTTTTCGCTGCGATTTCCCGTAGCGAACGGTGTCCGAAGCCGCGGTACGGTCTGTGCGTACACATGCCCGTACAGTGAAAGCGAAGTTTCCCCTTCTCGCCCTTTGCCTCGCGGCCCTTGCCCCCACCAGTGCAGCTTGCAGCAGCGCCCCCGAAGACAGCGACGAGCCGCTCTCCGAAGCGGCCCTCAACGAGGATAGCTGCATCCGCGAGAGCGCCATCGAAAGCGACGGCTACACCGAGCTTCTCGAAGCGGACGCAAACCTGGTCACGCGCCAGCGCCTATCGGCGAGCGGCGCGCTGGAAGCAGACCCCGACAAGGTGGCGCGGCCGACTGGCGAGCAACTGGCGCGCAGCATGAACAAAATCGCGGCGCACAAGGCCCGCATTCGCGCACAGGTGCCCGAGAACGCCCGACGGCGTGAGCTGTACTCGCCAAGCCAGCGCGGCCAGAAGCCCGAGCCCTACTGCTTGTTCCACGCGGCGGGCAAAGCCGTCTACGGCACCGTGGTCCTGTTCCACGGCTTCAACGATCGACCGCATCAACAAGCCAAGCTGGCCTCGTACCTGTTTCACTCGGGCTTCAACGTCTACAACGTGTTCCTGGCGCACCAGTACATGGTGCCGGGCACGGAGTTCTGGCCCAAGACGGTGTACAAGCCCGAGGTCTTGGCAACGGTGCAGCAGAAGCTGGCCGCCCCGGCAAACCAGGCGGTGCTGGCCCCCATCATGCCACGGCTCAGCAGCGGCGCGCCCACGCCCGCAGACTTGGCCGTGCTCGACAGCGTGCTCAAGCCCGAGCTGTCCATGGGCATGCTCCAAGAGGCGTGGGCCGATCCGGCCGGGCCTGCGTTCCAGAAGCTCTTTGCGTCGCATCAGGCGAGCAGCGGCCAATCTCTCGACGAGTCCGCGCGTCACGCCGACTACCTGGACTACGTGCGCGAGGCGCAGGCCCGCATCGCCGAGGTGTCCGATTTGCCCGGAGCCATCTTTGTGTCGGGTCTCTCGGTGGGGGGCACCACGGCGCTGGCCGCGGCCGCAGCCGACGGCGGCAAGCGGGTGCGCGGCGTGATGTCGCACGCCCCGTGGCTCTCGCCCATCGACCCGGCCACGCGCACGCAACTGGTGTTTGCGGCCCCCCTCGACGAGAACATTCGCGCGGTGGGCGGCAGCTACCCGATTCAGTGGGAGAGCCACAAGATCAACTTCTCCCCGGCATCCGTAGCCGCCAATCTGGCGCTCGCCGCCTGGACCACGCGCCCGGACAACATCCGCACCCTCGCCCGGATCCCCACGGCCATCATCATGACCGACGCCGAGGACTCCGCCGACAACACGGTCTCGGACAAGGTTCACGCCGCCCTGTCGCAGGACCCGCGGGTTGCAGCACTGCACACGAGCGCGCACTACGCCGCAGCGCTCAAGGTGGGGCACGCCCTGACGGATCCGGAGAACTACCCGCAAGAGGCCAAAACGAACCTGCGCTTCCGCGCGCTCTACCAAGAGAGCTTCCGCTTCTATACCCAAGGGCGCATCGACAAGGACAACCTGATGTTGACCACGCAGGATCCGGCGCTGCCCAAGGTGGCCTGCAAGACCCCGGACTACCCCCACCGCTGCCAAGGCCTCTGAACGCAGGTTCATCTCGCACGCGAGGGCTCGTTCACGCCGGCCTGTGGTAAGACCGGGAGCATTCGCATGCGTACCCGTCACCTTCGCACCGTCTCCTTGGTCGGGCTGCTGTGCCTTGGCCTCGCGCGCACCGCCACCGCCGCCGACCCGGCCATCAGCGACGAGGCCCGCAGGCACTTCAAGGCCGGCGTTGCCCTGCTCCAAGATCCCGAGGGCGAGCGCGTCGAAGAGGCCTACCGTGCCTTCCAGAGCGCCTACCAGATCAGCCAGTCGCCCAAGATGCTGGGCAACATTGGCCTGTGTGCCATGAAGCTCGAGCGCGATGCCGAGGCCATCGACGCCTACGCCCAGTACTTGCGCGAGGTCACCGACATCGACGCCGACGAACGCGCGCAGATCACGCGAGACTTGCAGACCCTCTCGGTCAGCGTGGTGCGCGTCTCGGGCACCGTCGACCCCATCGCCGACAACGCCATCCTGTCCGACGTACGCATTCCTTCCCGGGGCGACCGCATCAACAACGCCTACAAGCCCAAAGACGGAAAGTTCTCGTTGGGCCTGCGCCCCGGGCACCACATTCTCACGCTCCGGGCCCCAGGCTACGAAGACAGCGTCTGGGAGTTCGACGCCATGGCGGGCACCAAAGAGACCCACGACTTCAAGCTGAAGGTCGCCGCCAAACCCGTCGTAGCTCCCGCTGTGACGACAGGCACTGGTCAGCCCCAGGCCCCCGCCGCCGAGGGCCCGAGCATGGCGCCCTGGATCGTGGCCGGCGTGGGCGGAGCCATGTTGGTCGGAGGAACCGTCACGGGCATCTTGGCTCTTGGCAAAACCAACGACATCGAGAAGCAGTGTCCCGGCAACACCTGCGCGCGCTCTTTCGACTTGGATGGCGCCCGCAGCAGCGCCCGCACCCTCGTCACCGTCACCGACGTATTGCTCATTGGTGGGGCTGTGGTCACGGGCGCTGGCCTTGGCTGGGCACTGTTTGCGCCGCGGGGCAAAGAGCCCGCGAGCAAACCTACAGCCCAAGTGGGCGGCATGTGCACCGGCGCTGGCTGCGCCGCCAACCTGAGCGTGGTGTTCCAATGAGCCGTAACAACGTTTGTCGTCGCGTGACGCTCGGAGGCGTTTCTCTTGCCCTTGCGGCGCTGGTCTCCGGCTGCTTTGCGGTCACCGATCTCGATCGGTTCCAGACCGCCCAGGGCTCGAACTCCAACTTCTTCGACCTCAGCTTCAGTGTCCGCGGCATGGACTCGCACGTCGCCGAAACCCTCGAGGTCCGCATCACCGATGGCACGCAGACCATCCAGACCCGAGCCTTCGTGACCCCGCTCGGCGGCTCGGCCAAACTCATCACCATCCCATCGGCCGTGCCCAAAAGGCAAACGGGGCTCGTCCTTCAGTTCTTTGCGGACCACAACAACACCGGCGTCTACGACCTGAGTCCCAATCCGCGGGACCACAGCTGGCGACTCAACGTGGACGACTTCAAGCCCAAGGACTTGGGCGAGTCCTCCATGGTGGTCAACTTCGACCACACCCCAACGTTCCAAGATCTGGATCCCGTCAAGACCTTCGGAAACCCAGCGCTCATCAAGCTCACGAACCTTGGCGCCTACCAAGGCAAGCGCATGCAGGTGCGCATCGCTGACGCCAACTCCAAACAGACGGTCGGGCTGTATCGGGTCACCAAGGTAGAGACCCCCAGCATCGACGCCCGCATCGACGGCATGATCGACTCGGCAGCGGGCACCCGGTACTTGATCCAGATTAGCGCCGACAACGGCAGCGACGATGTCAGCGACGCAGCCAAAGCCGCAGCCAAGGCCGCAAGCCTCGAGGGGTACGAACTCGAGGCCGTGTCGGGCCTTTCGGGGCTCACGGTAGACTTCGACCCCACGCGCGATCAGGGCAAGAAGCTGCAGAGCCCTAGCGGTTCGGGCATGATTTTGCCTTAGTTTGTACCGAAGGCTCCGCTTCTCGACCGCCCCTTTCGACTTTGGTACTGTCTCGGGGGGGAGCGAAGCGTGACCATCGAACTCGACCAGCTCATCGACGGAAAGTACCGTGTCGTACGCGTCATCGGCGCCGGCGGCATGGGCACCGTCTACGAGGGCGAGAACGTGCGCATCGGCCGCCGGGTTGCCATCAAGGTGCTCAACGCCGAGGCCGCCGATGCGCCGGACGTGCGCCGGCGCTTCGAGCGCGAAGCCCAAGTCGCCGCCAAGATCGGCTCGCCATACATCTGTGACGTGCTCGACCTGGGCGACTTGCCCGAGGGCCAGTGTTACCTCGTCATGGAATACCTCGAAGGGCGAAGCCTCGACGAGATCCTCCAAGACGAACAGAAGCTGCCGCCGGAAGAGGTGGCCACCATCGCCGTGCAGCTGCTCGAGGGGCTACAGTCCATGCACGACGTGGGCATCGTCCACCGTGACCTCAAGCCTGCCAACATCTTCATCGCCAAGAGCGGCAACGGCGGCAAAGAGATCGTCAAGATCTTGGATTTCGGAATCTCGAAGTTCCAGGCATCGCCCGAGGCCGTAAGCCTCACGCAAACGGGCGCGTTGCTCGGCACGCCGCTGTACATGTCCCCGGAGCAGGCCCGCGGCGACAAGGAGCTCGACAATCGCTCGGACCTCTATGCGGTCGGCGTTTGCCTGTACCGCGCCCTCTCCGGCCAGCGGCCCTTCGTGGGCGACAACTTCCGCCAACTCCTGTTCAAAATCGCCCTCGACGAGCCGCCCACCGTGCGGCAGCACGCGCCCGAAATCGACGAGATGTTCGAGAGCATCGTGGCCAAGTCCATGCACAAGGACCCAGCGAGTCGCTTTCAGACGGCCAAAGAGCTTCAGCTGTCCATCATCGGCTGGAGCAAGGTGCACGGCCGCACGAGCTTGGGGCTTGCAAGCACCGTGGCCAGCCAGCCGCCCTTGGTCTCGAGCAACCGCACTCCGGCGCGCAGCGCCATGTCGCCCTTGGCCACAAGCGGCGCGAACCGCACGCCAAGCGGCTGGGAGCAAGCGCTAGGCAACAGCGAGATCGAAGTCGCCCAGAGCATCGTCGTTCAAGCGACAACGGGCCCCGGCACCGTGCGCTCCGCCGACAGCATCGGCGCCGCCAAGGTCAGTGCCAGCGAGGCGCCGGTAACGGCACTGTCCGCAAGCCAATCGGCGAGCCAGTCCGCGGCCGTCCCCGCGCCCGCGCCCCGCAAGACACCGTGGGTGCCCGTCATCGGCGGAACACTGGCGCTCGGCGCCGTCATCGCCGTTCTCGCGTTCCGACCAGGTGGTGCAGGCAAGGGCTCCCAGGTGCCCAGCGCCGATCCGCCGCCCAGCGCGGTGGTCGCCATGCCCAGTGCCCAGGCTCAGCCGACGGTTGCACCGTCGGCCACGGCGAGCACGACACCAGCCGTCACGGAGCCCGCCCCCAGCGCCAATGGCACCGCTTTGGCCAAACCGCCCGTGTCGCCAGGCCCGCGCGGCACCGGCGCCTCACCATCGACAGCAGGCACCGCAGCCGCTGCAAATGGCACAGCCACGGGTGCGCCGGCGGCAGCCCCCTCGGCGGCGAAACCTGGCCGCAAGATTCGCACCGACATCGACTAGCAGCGCACCAACAGGACCGCGCTTCGTCGAAGGCCTGCGTCGGAACGACGTGCGCGGCAATGCCCATGGGGCAGCGTTCATACGAGGCACCGCCCAGGGTTCGTCTCATCGCGCGTTTCTTCGTACCTTCACGCGCCAATCGCTGTTGGGTGCGACTACGCTGCGTAGCCGCATGATCTCTTTCGACCCGACCCCCGATCAAAAGCTGATGCGCGACACCGTCGCGGAGTTGGCCAAAAGCGCTCTTCTGCCGCGCATGCGGCAAACCGAGGCTGCCCGTGACCTGCCTGCCGAGGCCCGCAGCGCGGTGTCCGCGCTTGGCCTCGCGGCCGCGGCCTTCGGGGCCGACGAGGGTGGCGCCGGCCTTGGCCTGCTCACCGCGGTCATGATCGAAGAGGAGCTTGCCGCCGGTGATGCCGCGGCGGCCTTTGCCGTGCCGGGCCCCCATGCGTTTGGAGTTGCCGTCGCGGAGCTCGGCACCAAAGAGCAGGCGGCGTTGCACCTTGGCCCGTTCTTCGAGGGTGACAACGCACGGTTCGGCGCCGTGGCGTGGGGTGAGCCCAAGGCCCACGCTGCGCGTCCAGGACTCTGCACCCTGGCCACCCGTGTTGGCGACGCGTGGGAGCTGAGCGGGCACAAGGCCTATGTCATCGGCGCCGATCGCGCGGATGTGTTCGTGGTGTTCGCGCAGATTGACGAAGCCCAGGGTTGGAACGGCCTAGGAGCCTTCGTGGTGAACAAGAGCGCACCGGGCGTTTCCGTCGGGTCCCGCGCCACCACGCTCGGTCTCGATGCGGCAAGCTTTGGCGAGGTAACCTTCGACAAGGTTAGGGTGACGGACGAGGCCAGGCTGCAGGGCAACGGCAACTTCACCGCCAGCCTCGTGCGTTTCTTCTGCAAGAACGCTCTCACCATGGCGGCGCGCAGCGTGGGCCTCGCCCGTGCGGCCTTCGACACGGCGCTCGCCTACTGCGAGACGCGCAAGGCCTTCGGCAAGCCCATCGGCCACTTCCAAGCCGTCGCGTTCAACCTGGCCGACCGCGCCATGGATGTCGAAGCCGCGCGCACCATGGTGCTTCGTGCGGCCTCTGCCTGGGACGCAGGCGATGCCGGCGCCGTGGGGCTTTCGCGTCCTTGGGACCAAGAAGCCATGCTGCTCTCCGCGCAAGCCATCTCCTTCTCTCATGAGGCCGCCATGCGCTGCGGCGACGACGGCGTGCAGTTGCACGGCGGCGCGGGTTTCATTCGCGACTATGCCGCCGAGAAGTACATGCGCGACGCCAAGCAGCTGCAGCTCTGCGGCATGACCGCAGAACACGCCGATCAACTGGCTGCGAACATCGAGCTTGGCCAGCCCTTCGACCTTGGCCTGGTGCTCCCCAGCGCCGAAACCCAATCCGCGTTCGTCTGAGGAGCCCACCATGAGCATCGAATTCACACTCAGCAAGCGCCAGCTCGAAATGCGCGAAGGCATCCGTGGCCTCGCCCAACACGTCATTCGCCCGCAGTCCTTGGCCTGGGATCGCGCCGGCGGCGTTCCCGAGACGTTCCTCAAACAGTTTGGCGTCATGGCAAGCTCCATGGGCTCCAACGCCATGCGGTCCGGCCTGGGCGAAGACAAAGGCTCGGGCTCCAAAATCGGCGGCAACGTGGGCACGGTGCTCGCCGCCGAGGAGATCTCTTGGGCCGATGGCGCGCTCTTGCTCTCGCTGCCCGGCCCGGGCCTGGGTGGGCCGCCGGTGCGCGCGAGCGGCACCGAAGAGCAAAAAGAGCGCTTCTTCGGCATCTTCAAAGACCCCGAGCAAGTGCGCTGGGGTGCTTACGGTCTCACGGAGCCCAGCGCCGGCAGCGACGTGGCGGGCATCCGCGCAAGCTGCCGCAAAGAGGGCGACACGTGGGTGCTCAACGGGCGCAAGTGCTACATCACCAACGGGGCCCGGGCCTCTTGGACGGTGATCTTTGCCACCGTGGACCCAGCTCTCGGGCGCATGGGTCATCGGGCCTTCGTGGTCGAGAAGGGCACGCCGGGCTTCTCTGTGGGCCGCATCGAAGAGAAGATGGGCCTGCGCGCCAGCGAGACCGCAGAGCTCGTGCTCGAAGACTGCCGCGTGCCGGCCAGCAACCTGCTCGGCGGCGAAGAGAAGTACGAGAGCAAAGAGGGCTTCATGACGGCCATGAAGACCTTCGACAACACGCGACCCATCGTTGCCGCCATGGCCGTGGGCATTGGCCGCGCCGCCTACGAGTACGCCTGCGAGTTCGTGAAACAGAACTACATGATGGCCCGGCCGATTCCGAGGTACGCAGCCATTGCCGAGCGCCTGGCCCGCGTCGGTCGCAACCTTCAGGCGGCCCGGGTCACGGCGTGGCGCTCGGCGTGGCTGGGCGACCAGGGCCAGGCCAACGCCAAAGAGGCCAGCATCGCCAAGGCACTCGCGGGCCAGGCCGCCATCCGTGCCTGCATCGACGCCATCGAGATCTGCGGCGCCGAGGGCAGCATCGCCAAAGACCACCAGCTTCTCGAAAAGTGGTTCCGCGACATCAAGGTCTACGATATCTTCGAGGGCACAGGTCAGATCCAGCGCATCGTCATTGCCAAGCGCCTCATGAGCGATCTGCGGGGCTTCTAGCTTCGCTAGAGCTAGAGCTTGCGAAACCAGTCCTGGTGTCGGACGCCCGCGAAGTCTTCGTCGCGACCGGCTCGGGCGCGCACGGCGGCACCACCAAGCTTGATGGCCGTGCGCAAGCTGGTTTCCGAGCTGTCCGCGCGCCCCAAACGGGCGAACGCGCAGGCGGCGTTGTAGTGAAACAGCGAGACATCGGGCTGCACCTGGGCGGCGCGTGCGAAGTACACGCTCGAGCGTTCGTAGGCACCGGCCTTGTGATGCCGTAGCCCGGTCTCGTTGTAGGTTTCGGCCACGAGCGTCTTGGTGTCTCGGCGCGCGAGATCGCCCATCTCGATCCACATGGCACCGCGGGCGACGGCCACGAAGCCGAGTTCCGAACCATCGCGGCTCACGTTCATGTAGACATCATCTGGATCGCGGACGGGGTAGCTCTTGCGATGGTCCCGGAGCTGCGCCTCGCGCTCCGCCGGCGGAAGTTTGGCCAGCGTCGCGGCGAGCTCTGGCGATGGGTTCCATAGGGGGTGTGGCCCCAGCGCCAAGTGTACGAGGAACACGGCGTCGTCACCTCGCACGCGCAGCCCAAAGTGCAAAAGCACGATGCCCTTGTGGTCCTGCCGCTCGACCTTGTACGCAAAGACGAGATCTTCGTAGGGGAATGGCCCGCGAAGCTTGAACGGCGCCTGTTGTCGCTCGGCACCCAAACCCTTGAGCGCGGCATCAACGGCAGCATCGTTGCGCGCTCGGCGCGCTTCGTAGTCGGGTTTGTTGGCGTTGGCCGGATCGTACAAGTACGACAGGTGCACCGGAGGGCGACGCGGACTCACGAAGTCGAACTCTTGCGGGCAGGGATCGCAACTCGAGTGCTCGTAGCCCAAGTAGGCGTCGTCCGCAGAGAAACCAATGACCCTGGATCCGCCAGCGTCGGAGACTCGAAAGTCCGCAAACACACCTGCGGGGTCTTGGGCGACCCCCGCGTCGGGCACCGCAAGACTCGCTGGTGCCATGGCGGAGCCACTGCCGCTGGGCTCCGCCGAGGTTCCGGTGGTCGAGGTCGTCGCATCGGCCGACGCTGCCGTTCGGCGGCCGCGGGTCGCAGGAGAGTCGCACGCCGTGACGACAAGCACCGCCGCGAACATCCCGCGCCATAGCGAACACATGTCACCGAGCATAACGCCTTGCGGCGTCACGCCATTCGATGTGCAGAGAAAAGCGCTTCTGTTCAGGCCACCTGCGAGAGCTCCTGCGGCGATAGCGTGGGCACGTCGCACACGGCGCGCATGCGGGTGCCGCTGCGACGACCGTGGGGCGTGACCTGGTAGGTGATGCGAAGCGCGAATTGGTCGGGCCCCACCAACAAGAACTTCACGCCGTTGGTCACGCGGCAGGTGCTCCACATATCCACGGTGGCGCCGGCGACGACATCTTGGGTCTCGAGCAATATGCCGTCGGCCACGATGGAGATGGCGCCGGCCCCCACTCCCACGCCGCTGACCTCGAGCAACGTGACCTCGTTGTTGCCCGCGAGTTCGTGCAGCGATTGGCCGGGCGAGAGGGTCACCGTGCGGGACCAGGTCACTTCGCGGGGAAGGCTGCTGCTTTGGGGAGCGGGGCTCATGCTTGGTGAATAAGCAACCAACATGCCGAACCCTTCCCGTTCATTTTTCCCGGGAAAAAGGAAGTCCCAGCCCCCGCATGGTGTCTCACAAATCGGACGGTTGTTCATCGCGCCTACAGGTGCGCACACACCCGTCGCACCTGCAAGCGCGCGCAAGGCCGGCTACCACTCGCTTGGCTTGTAGTCCTTGAAGAACTTGCCGAAGGCATGTTGGCCCGTGAGCAGGCCCGAGAAGAACGGGTCGCAGATGCGCGCGGCGCCGTCGACGATGTCGAGCGGCGGCTGGAAATCATGGATCTCTTGTTTCTTCTGCGAGAGCGGCTGCGGGTCTTCGTCGGTGACCCAGCCCGTGTCGACGGCGTTCATGAAGATACCGTCCTTGGCGTAGTCCGGTGCCGAGGTCAGGGTCATCATGTTGAGCGCGGCCTTGGCCATGTTGGTGTGCGGATGTTTGTCCGTCTTGGTGTGCCGCGAGAACACGCCCTCCATGGCCGACACGTTGACAATGTGCTTTTGGTCCGTGCGGTCGCGCAGCATGAGCGGCTTGAGCTTGGCGCAGAGCACAAAGGGGGCCACGGCATTGATGAGATGCACCTCGAGCATCTCCGGCGTGGACACCTCGGCCAGCGTCAGGCGCCAGGTGTTCTTGCCACGCAAGTCCACCTGCTGCAGGTCCGCATCGAGCCGCCCCTCGGGGAAGGCGAGCTGATCTGGCTCGGCATCGTCGTGGGCGTACGGAATGAGCGAGAGTTGCGCCGAGGCCAAGAGCCCCGCTGCCGACCGCGCCTGCGCCGAAGCCCAGGTGCGCAGATCGCGACCGGCACCTGCGGGCAGTTTGCGCTCGGCCTCGAGGGCGGACACACAGGCCTGGTGCTGCGCAAGCAACGGCCGCGCCCCCGGTGCCAATTCGCTCACGGCCAAGAGTTCGCGCTCGATGAGATGTTTGTAGAATCCCGGCGGCCGCCGGACCGTTTGCGCCGCGTTGTTGATGATGATGTCGAGACGCGGCACCGTGGCCTCGATGTGTTTGGCAAAGAGCTCGATGCTGGGCGTGTGCCGCAGGTCCAAACCGTAGACCTGCAGCCGGTCTTTCCAGTCTTCGTAGTCGGCCTCCCGGGCGTAGCGCTCGGCGGCGTCGTGCGGAAACCTGGTGGTGACCAAAACGCGGGCGCCCGCGCGCAACATCATGAGGGCGGCGTGGTAGCCAATCTTGAGCCGTGCACCGGTGATGAGCGCCACGCGGCCATCGAGCCGGGCCGTCTGAAAGCGCTTGTCGTAGTTGAAGGGCGCGCACGTGGGACACAGCGCCTCGTAGAAGAAGTGCACGCGCGTGAATAGCGCCTTGCAGACATAGCAAGCGCGCGGTTTGAGCAACTCGCGCTCGGGAACGTCGGCCGGGGGCAAGGCGCGGGGCGGCGCTTGGAACACCTCGTCGAGACGGGCGCGGCGAATCTCGGACTCGGCGCGGACATCTTTGTCGTGCTGCACCCGTTGCTTGCGGTCGATCTTGCGAAAGGCTTTGGCCACGCGCACCTGCTCGTCGCGGGTGGGCCGGGACAGGCGCCCGGCGGCCATGAGCAACGCCCGACGTTCGTCGTCGGTGATGGGGATCATGAGCAGGCGGTCCTCGGCCAGGGCTTCGAGCACGGGGATACAGGCTCGAATCTCTTGGGCCGAAGGGCGGTAGGGCGGCTTGTCGCTCACGGGAGAGCCGTCTTACTGCGCTCTCGAATCGTTTGCCAGCAACGCCGAGGCCCCGTACTCCTTGGAGGGCATGTTTCACCCCGATGGTCCCACCTTCGTCGAACTCATCAAGCAGGCCCTGTCGTCCACGGAGCGTGGCTACGATCTGCTCGCCAAGAAGTTCGACTACACGCCCTTTCGAACGCCCAAGCCCATCGTCAAAACCATGGTGGAGTTCATGGCCGAGGGCTCACCGGGTGGCACCGTGAAGAGCGCCGTAGACTACTGCTGCGGCACCGGCGCCGCGCTCTCGGCCATGCGAGCGCTGTGCACCGAGACACTCGTGGGCGTGGACTTCAGCGCGGGGATGCTGGCCGAGGCCCGGCAAGCCGCAGAAGCCGCCCCAGGCACCGCGGCCATCGAACTGGTGCAGCAAGACGTTTTCTCCTGCGACTTCCGCGAGCGCTTCGACCTCGCAACCTCGGTAGGGGCGTTTGGCCACATCTTGCCCGAAGACGAAGAGCGCTTCTTGCAGATGATCTACGCCTCGTTGCGCCCCGGCGGCCGCTTCGTGTTCGTGACCACCCGAATGCCGCCGGTCACCTCGCCCAGCTACTGGATGGCCCGAGGCTTCAACGCGTCCATGCATATCCGCAACGCGCTCATTCAGCCGCAGTTCATCATGTACTACCTCACCTTCATGTGGCCCGAGATCAGCTCCGTGCTCAGCAAGGTGGGCTTCAAAGTGCGCGGCGTCGAGCGCCGGTGCCCCGCGCCCTACGAGCAAGTCGTATTGGTCGAAGCCACCAAGCCCTAATCGCTCCCCACTCCCGCTCCCACTCCCCACTCCCCACTCCCCACTCTTCGCCCCCGCTCCCGCTCCCGCTCCCGCCCCCGCTCCCGCTCCCGCTCCCGCTCCCCGCACGCGCTCCCCGCTCCCGCACTCGTCTTCCCCTTCCGCTTGGGGCCTCGGCGATCCATGCAAAAGTGCGCCACAGCGCGAACATCGCCCGAGCCCTGGTTGTCTTGCCGACGGCATGACAAACTGAACACACCTTGATGAAGCGCACGCTCCTTGTCGCCTCCGCAGGCCTCCTCGGCACCATCGTCATTGCGTGTTCCAGCAGCAGCAACGGCCCCAGCGACCCGAGCACCAGCTCGTCGGGCACGATCATCGGCAGCTCCGGCAGCAACTCGTCCAGCAGCTCCTCGTCGAGCTCGAGCTCGAGTTCGAGCGGCTCCAGCAGCTCCAGCAGCTCGGGCGCGCCGGCCTGCGGCCCCGTCGCCGTGGGCAAAGCCGCCATGGACGCCGACTACCGGCCAGCCCCCGCCCCCACCAAAGGCGCCTGCACCCCAGCCGACTTGGCCCTCTTGTCCACTGCCGCCGCAGACCCATCGGCCAAGAGCAGCAACGCAAACCTCGTCTCGCTGTTCAAAAAAGCTGGTCCCTCCATGGCGTGCCAGACTTGCCTCATTGGCAACTACGCCGACCCGGAGTGGAAGACCTTCGTCGAGGACTACCCGCTCAACGGCGGTGGCACCGGGGTGTATCTCAACCTGGCGCCTTGCGGCGTGGGGCACTCGGCCAGCAAAAAAGCAGCGTGCGGCGAGCACACGCAGAAGTTCCGGTACTGCTTCGTGGCCGCCTGCAACGACTGCACCGAAGAGGCCACCTTTGCGGCGTGCCGGACAGCGTCGTACGGCACGGGCAGTGTGTGCGAGGCAGCCTCGCAGCAGTGGCGTGGCGATTGCCCCAGCGCCGATGTCATCAAGACGGCCAACGAGTGCACAGGCGCGGTGTTCGCCGCCACAGCGGCCTGCGGCGATTGATGCGTCCGTCACCGGTCCCAGAAGGCACCACGAGCCCGCGCGCATGAGGGCCGCGTTGGTCCCGTTGTATGCGTTGTTGTCGCTCGTCTCCCTGGTCGCGACCTGGAGCCACAACATCGCCTTCATGAAAGAAGCCGGTGAGGTCTCGGCGCTAGGATTCATCCGGGCGTGTTTCGTCAACCACGCCTCGTCGTCCATCACCATAGACATCGGCCTGGTCAGCCTTGCAGCCTTCGTATTCATGGGTGTCGAGGCCAGACGCCTCGGCATTCGCCATGTATGGGTCTACATGGTGCTCTCTTTGCTCATCGCCGTGAGCGTGATGTTTCCGTTGTTTCTCATCGCGCGCGAGCGACGCCTGGCAGCCAAGGCGTAGAGCGCGCTCGTCCCGAACGCTCCACCGGCCGATGCCGGAGCGAAGGCGTTCTAAAGGACCGAGCGCGATTCGACTACAGACGCCGGGCGCCATTTGGGCTTGGGACCCAAATGCAGGAGGTGGGGCCCCAGCGGCAATGCCTCTGGGGCGGAGGACAGCGTC